>DJVN01000269.1 GCA_002441205.1 Syntrophaceae bacterium UBA6255
TTCCAGACCCCTTTTACCAATGTGACCCTGGATGTTACCGTTCCTAAGTATTACGCGGACCAGAATGTCATCATCGGCGGCAAACCGCAGAAAGAAACCTACAAGGAATTTCAGGAAGAAATGGATCTCTTCAATAAGGCGTTTCTGCAGGTTATGGCGGAAGGCGATGCCAAGGGAAGAGTTTTCACCTTTCCCATTCCGACCTACAATGTAACAAAAGATTTTAACTGGGACGATCACAACATCAATGATCTGTGGGAAATGACGGCAAAGTATGGCGTTCCCTATTTTTCCAACTTCATTAATTCCGACATGAATCCGGAAGACGCCCGCAGCATGTGCTGCCGTCTGCGCATAGACAATCGGGAACTGGAAATGAGAGGAGGCGGCCTGTTTGGCTCTAATCCCCTGACCGGCTCCATCGGCGTCATCACCATTAATATGCCGCGTATCGCCTATCTGGCCAAATCCAAAAAAGATTTTCTGATAAGGCTGGAACGGTTGATGGAACTGGCCAAGGAAAGTCTGGAGACAAAAAGAAAAGTTCTGGAAAAATTCACGGACGGAAATCTTTATCCCTATACGAAGTATTATTTGCGCGGCGTTAAAGAGCGATTCGATGAATACTGGAAGAATCATTTCTCGACCATCGGCCTTGTCGGGATGAACGAAGCCTGTTTGAATCTGCTGGGCGTGAACATTGCCGCGGAAAAAGGGCAGGAATTCACCAAACAGGTTCTGGATTTTATGAGAAAGGAACTTATCCGTTTCCAGAAGGAAACCGGCAATAATTATAATCTGGAATCCACGCCGGCCGAAGGCACTTCCTATCGACTGGCTAAAATTGATAAAGAAAAATTTCAGGACATTATAACAGCCAGCGAAGGTAAATCAAAAAACGCGGAGCCGTTTTATACAAATTCCACGCAACTGCCTGTGGACTATACCGATGATATATTTGAAGCGCTGGATCTACAGGATGAAATTCAGACAAGATATACCGGAGGCACGGTGTTTCACACTTTTGCCGGTGAAAGGATTGATGATCCTCAATCTGTCAAGAGACTGGTACAGAAGATTTGTAACAATTATCATCTGCCGTATATAACTTTCACCCCCACCTTCAGTGTGTGCCCGTCTCACGGATATATTAAAGGCGAGCAGGGAAAGTGTCCCATCTGTGCCGATGATTGCGAGGTTTACTCGCGTGTCGTCGGATATTTGCGTCCTGTTAAACAGTGGAATAAAGGTAAACAGGAGGAATTCGATTCCAGGCAGGTATTCAAATTAAAATAATCAAGTAATTTTTAGCTTTGAAATAATATGCGAGACGGATTTGTGTTTCTAAAATCAGGGGAGAAAAATGAAAATCGGCGGTTTGCAGAGAGTATCGCTAATTGATTATCAGGGATTTATTTGTGCGGTTGTTTTTTCGGAAGGCTGTAATTTCAGGTGCCCATATTGTCATAATCCGGAACTGGTTGATCCTTGTTTGTTCCGGACATGTATTAAAGAAAATGATGTCATCGAATTCCTGAACACACGCAAAGGCAAGCTTGACGCGGTATCCATTACCGGCGGAGAGCCTACAATACAACCCCATTTAACCGCTTTTATCAGGCAAGTCAAAAAAATGGGATTTGCCGTCAAAATGGACACCAACGGTTCGCATCCGCAGATCATTAAGAATCTTCTCAGTGAGGAACTGCTTGATTTTATCGCGATGGACGTTAAGGCGCCGATGGACAGGTATAAGGACGTTATTAAAGCTCAGGTGAATACAGATTTCATCAAAGAAAGTATCAGCCTTATCCTAAAAGCAAAAATTCCATACGAATTTCGTACAACCATTGTTCAGTCGCAACTGGATGAGAATGATATTCTCGAAATTGCAAGGCTTCTTCCCAAAGCAAACAGTTATATTCTGCAAAAGTTCATGCCGACAAAAACGTTGGACAATAAATTCCTTAAAGAAAAATCCTGGCCGGACGAAAAATTACAGAATATCAAAACAATTCTGGAAAATGAAATTTCCTCCGTCACTATCCGATAGCATGCGAATTGCGATAGTAATTATAAAACAAGCGCTTATGAAAACAATATAAATAAAGACATAAATCATTAAATGAGAGCGAGACTGTCGGCAATAGCCAATCCCTGTTCGGTCGGACATAGAAAACCATTCTTAAGTTCAAGGATGTTGTTTCTGATCAGTCTGTCAATAATAGCTCCTTTTACAGAAAATAAATCGACGCCAAATCTCGTTTGATAGTTTTTAATATCGATGCCATGCTTCGTGCGTAATCCGAGAAACAAAGTCTCCAATTGCAGTTGCTCTGCGGAAAGAGATTCCGTATTTTCCACCGGCATCTTTCCGCAAAGAATATATTTTAAGTATGTCTTGACCGTTGACTTGTTCCACCAGCGTTTGTTGTCCAGAAAAGAATTCGCCGCGGGTCCTAACCCCAGATAAGGCACATGTCGCCAGTATTTCTGATTATGCCGGGATTTAAGATTGTCTTTGCGCGCGAAATTAGAAACTTCATAGTGAATGTAACCGGCATTTTTCAGCGTTTCGGCGGTGGTCAAAAATAATTTTAATTCTGTTTTTTCGTCAGGTAGGCGCCAGTTGTTTGAATCATATTTTTTATAAAGAGGCGTATTACTGTAAAGCGATAACTGATAACAGGAGATGTGCTCAGGCCTGAAAGAAAGCGCTTTTAATAAAGTATTTTGCCATGCTTTCATTCTCAAACCGTGCACGCCATAAATCAGATCGATTCCCAGATTATAAAACCCCGCTTTTCTTGCCGCTTCTATTGCGGCAATTCCCTCTTGGCCGGAATGCCTTCGTCCAAGAAACTTCAAGACCTTATCATCAAACGATTGAATACCGATGTTCAGGCGGCTAATGCCGATGGTGCGCAGAGCTTTTAGATATTTCAGGGAAATATCTCCCGGATTGGCCTCCAGTGTTATTTCCGAATCAGCGTCAATCTTATAATTTTTATCGATTGCTGTAAAAATATCGGAAAGTTGCGCGGGAGTCAGAAGGGAAGGCGTGCCGCCGCCGATATAGATGGTATCAAATGATGAGAAGACATTACGATAATATATTATTTCTTTCTTTAATGCGGCAATATATTCAGGAATAAGATTGACTGATTTGATCGAGTAAAAGCTGCAGTAGCCGCATTTGCTTAGGCAAAAAGGAATGTGAATATAAAGCCCAGCCTGATCCTGTTTCATAGTCTCTGATAGTAAGAAAAAATAATTTAAAAAATTTTGAATTATTCTATTTTATATTCAAGATGATAGCAAGGCGGCAAGGAGGAGGCTCCACAGGCGTATTCGTGATACGTCGAGGAAGCCGACGACACAGCCAACGCAGCTAGCGCTTGAAGAGGGAATAGAATTTCTAATCTGTGTCCGATTTCAGGACCGCCAGGAACGCACTTTGCGGAATGCTGACCGAGCCGATCATCTTCATACGCTTTTTACCCGCCTTTTGTTTTTCCAATAATTTTCTTTTGCGGGTAATGTCACCACCGTAACATTTTGCCGTGACGTCTTTGCGGAAGGCGCTGATAGTGCTGCGCGCGATAATTTCTCCGCCGATGGCGCCCTGAATGGCAATCTTAAACATCTGGCGCGGTATCTCGTCTTTGAGGCGTTCACAGGCCAGCAGGGCGCGTGGACGGGCGCGGTCACGATGAACGATCTGCGACAGAGCGTCAACTTTCTCGCTGTTGACCAGAATGTCCATGAGCACCAGATTGCTTTCACGATAATCAATTACATCGTAATCAAACGAGCCATAACCTTGCGTGACCGATTTAAAGCGGTCGTAAAAATCATAAATGACCTCGGCCAGCGGCATTTCATAAGATAATTCCACACGTCCGGGTCCTGTGTAATTCATGGAAGAATTAACCCCGCGCTTTTCCATGCAAAGTTTCATGACGGCTCCCAGATATCGTTCAGGCAGCATCATCGCGGCCCGTATGTATGGTTCTTCGCCTTTCTCAATTTCCATCGCATCAGGATAATGTGCGGGATTATCCACATAAATTATGTTTTTGTCTTTAAGCGTAAAACGATAACGCACGCTGGGAACAGAAAGAATGATCGAGAGATCAAATTCCCGTTCCAGTCTCTCCTGCACGATATCCAGATGCAGCAGGCCTAAAAAGCCGCAGCGGAAACCCTGGCCGAGAGCGGCGGATGAATCTTTTTCGTAAATAAACGAGGCGTCATTGAGTTTATATTTTTCCAGCGAATCAGCCAGATCCTGATAATCATCGGAAGCAATGGGATAAATGGATGCAAAGACGACCGGCTTGACTTCTTTAAAGCCCGGCAGCGGTTGGCCGCATGGTTTGTCCTGCAGCGTAATGGTATCTCCCGTGCGAACATCAGCAACGGTTTTTACTCCGGCAATAATATAGCCCACTTCTCCGGCGCTGAGTTTTTCGCGCTTAGTGCGGGTCAATAAAAAATGACCGACTTCTTCCACTTTATAAGTGGCGCCATTGTACATGAACTTGATAACATCACCCGCTTTAACAGTTCCTTCAAAAATGCGGCAATGAATGATTGTGCCGCGGAACGAATCATACTTGGCGTCAAAAATTAAAGCGGCCAGAGGATTTTCGGGATTGCCTTTCGGAGGCGGAATACGCTCCACGATAGCTTCCAGAATTTCCTCGATGCCGATGCCTTCCTTGGCCGAGCATTTAATATGGTTAAAGGGATCCAGTCCCAGTTCCGAATCAATTTCCTCCAGCACGCGGTCAACATCGGCGGAAGGAAGATCAATCTTATTGATGATCGGAATAATTTCAAGATTATGTTCCAGCGCCAGATAGAGATTGGCCAGCGTTTGCGCCTGCACTCCCTGCGCGGCATCAATCAACAGAAGAACGCCTTCACATGATGCCAGCGAGCGAGAAACTTCATAGGAAAAATCAACATGACCAGGAGTGTCGATCAAATTAAGAATATAATCTTTTCCGTCATGAGCGCGGTAGGGAAGGGATATGGCATTGCTCTTGATGGTGATACCGCGCTCGCGCTCAATGTCCATATTATCCAGAATCTGATCCTGAAAATTTCTTTCGTTGCAGACACCGGTGTACTGAATCAGACGGTCGGCCAGGGTTGATTTACCGTGGTCAATATGAGCAATGATGCTGAAGTTTCTGATGTTTTCCATAAAACTGTGTTAAAAAAAGCCCTCCAGTGTTTCGAAGGGCTTTTATATTCAATCTTTGCTGACCAATTAAGCCAGTTTTTTCATAAGTTCTTCGGTGACTTCTTTTACGCCGACGCTGCCATCCACAGAAATAACCTTTACTCTTTCCTTAAAGTAATTAACGGCGGCCAGTGTGCCTGTTTTTGTGTCATAATAAATGCCATGACGTTTATCAATTGCCCCCGTATCCTGATCGTCGGCGCGGGCGGACATGTCTTCGCATCCGCATACACGGCAGGTGATTTTGCCGTCATGTTCGTGGGGTTTAATAGCGTCAATGTAGATGTTGTTGGGATGGTTGTTGTCCATTTTGCAGAGTCTGCGTCCCATGATGCGCTTCTTTGCTGTTTCGCGATCCAGATCTATTTCGATAACATAATCAAGCTGAATCTTCTCTTTCTGCAATGCTGCCCAAAGGGCTTCAGCCTGCGCCAGATTCCTGGGGAATCCATCCAATAACCAGCCTTTTTTGCAATCGTCTTCTTTAAGACGATCCAGAATCATGGGGATGGTAATATCGTCGGGGACAAGTTCTCCGCGGTCGATAAAAGCTTTCGCTTTTTCGCCCAGAGGGGTCTTTTTGGAAATATTCTGCCGGAAAATAACGCCGGTTTCAATGTGGGGCACGCCATATTTCTTCTGTACAATTGCTCCTTGGGTTCCTTTACCGCTGCCGTTAGGGCCGAAAATTAAAATATTCACTTTTTGAGACTCCTTTCATATAGAAATTAAACTGTGAGCTTTATAATGTATTGTGATCTTTTTCGCAATATAAAAGAAAGAAAGACGGATTAATTTTCAGAATCGGTAAAAACGCTTTAATGACAGGAACCTGAAGAGCCACAGGACGAGCACGATGATGAGGAGCATGAAGAACAACCGGACTTTCCACCGGCAAACACGGACATAACTTTCTGCGGTTGTTTTGTTCCGCATTTGGGGCAGGCAAGTTTTTTTTCTTCTGAAGATGAGAACACCAGACTTTCAAAAATCTTTTTACATTTTTTACATCTAAATTCGTAAATAGGCATGGTTGTCCTCAGCGATTAAATTCAATCATAAAATATGCAGTTAAGGAACTATTGTCAAGATCTTTCAGGGTGTATTTAAATACGATTGTTCGGCGACCAGGTTTGTCTGCCGCAATCGCCTTATTTTTTTTCTAATTCTTTTATCTCATTATGGATGGCTGTATATCGTTCCGAATCTCTGGAAAAATAATTTAAAGCCTCTCTAAAATGAAACAGGGCGCTCTCTTTTTTCTTTTCCTTTTTAAAATGCAGGCCGAAATAATAATGCGATTCTCCGAGGTTATTCAATTTGCCGTAAGTCATGGCGATGAAGTAATGCATCGCCTCGCCATTGAACTCTTTATCTTTAAGTTTGAGATAACAGTCAAGCGCTTCTTGATAGAGGTGGTTTGCAAAATAGGTTTTGCCCAGCGCCAAAGTGATATCATCTTTCGTGGGATTGATTTTTGAAGCGCGTAACAGAACATCCTGCGCCTGATCGGTCTTGCCCCGCTTCAGGTAAATTAATCCCATATTTTTTAAAATATCATCGTCCTGCGGTGATAAACTTAAAGCTTTCTGATAATGTTTTAACGAGGAATCGGTTTGTCCCAGTTGGTCTTCTATATAAGCAATGTTATAAAGTAAATCAACATCATCGGGATGATTCCTAAGCGATTGTTCCAGCTGCTTATGCTTCCTGCCGAGTTCAGTGATGTTTTGCGGCACCATGGCTTGAATCCTGTTAAAATTACCAATGATGTTTCGCGCCCCATCTTTGGCGTATTGCGTTAAAATCAGAGAATCCATATAGATAATACGCTCATCAGTGCCCGGATGCGTCAGCAGGTAGGACGGCAAGGATTTGGATAAGAACTCATGTCGTTTCATGATTTTGAGAAAATCAATAATAGCCGCGGGATAATAACCTGCTTTGACAAGATATTCCATTCCCATTCTGTCGGCTTCTTCTTCATGTTGACGCATATATTTTAAAGTCATGCTGCTTGCGCCGGCGAGGGAGAAAGCGGCAATAGCCGCTGATGATTGTCCGCCTCCTCCGAGAAAAGCGCCGGCAAGGACAGCCGCCAGCGCGGCGATATTCAATTTTTGAGATTTTTCAATAATGCTGGCAATATGCCGGGCGTTGGCATGACCTATTTCATGGGCAATAACACCGGCCAATTGCGCTTCATTTTCGGCGGACAGGATGATGCCTTTATTGATGTAAATATATCCGCCGGGTGTGGCAAAGGCATTAATGGCTGAACTATCAATAATATAAAAATTAAAATGAAAAGGAGCTTTGGTGGTTTGAGCCAGAACCCGTTTACCAATCCGGTTTACATAGTCATTTAAAAATTCATTTTTAAGGACAAGTTTATTTTCTTCAAGTTTATCGTAAAATTCTTTTCCCAGTTTTTTTTCATCTTCAATGGTGAATTCCGCAAGACAATGATTGGCCCTCAACAATAAGACAAGGACAACGGCGACAAAATAAATGTATTGATTTTGGGTAAATTTACGCATAAACATTTTTCTGATTTTAGAACATAATGATGATACCCTCTTTATTTTTTTTAGACAAGTTTTCATTTGATTTTTTAAATATCAATTACGGGACGCAACTCACATGAAGAAAAAAGCAGTAATCACAATTGACGGACCGGCAGGCGCCGGTAAAAGCACCGTCAGCAAAATATTAGCAGAAAAATTCAACTATATTTATCTGGACACGGGCGCTTTATACAGAGCGTTGGCCTACAAGGCCTTAAAGCTAAAAATGCAAGTCGATGATCCCGTTGCATTGGAAAAGTTATGTTCGAGCACAGAAGTCCTTTTGAAAAATATCAGCGGTCGAATAAAAGTTTATGTGGATGGTGAAGATATTGAAGAAAAAATTAGATCCGAAGAAGTAGGATTAGCCGCTTCTAGAATATCGACGTTTGCTGTCGTGCGAAAAAAATTACTTGATTTGCAACGGGAAGCCGGCAGGCGGGGCGGTATCGTGGCAGAAGGACGCGATATGGGATCGGTGGTTTTTCCCGATGCCGATTGTAAATTTTATCTGGATGCCTCTTTGGAAGAGAGGACAAGAAGAAGACATGCCGAACTGATGAGCAAAGGGGTTTTAACGGAATATAAATCAATTCAAAGAGATATGTCGAAAAGAGACGAACAGGATAAGCAGCGGGCCATAGCGCCTCTAAAAGCGCCTGAAGGGGCTACGGTAGTCGATTCGGATACTTTGACAATAGATGAAGTTGTGGAGAAGATTATTTCAAAAATATCGATAAAATAACCATAAAAATAAACTTATAAAAAAGATTGATTTTATATTGAAAATTAATAATCAGTGTGATAAACTTTAAAAATTGCTGGTTTTTATAAAAAACAGGGGGTAATGGTTTAATGGTTAACAATAACAACTCAAACTTAATTAAAAAAAATGAAATTGATGAAAAATCTTCATCGAAGGCGCAATCCTGTCCGGCCAAAGAAGATGAAATGAATTTCAAAGAACTTTACGAACAGAGCCTTAATCAGTTCCAATATGGAGATATTGCTACCGGTAAGGTGGTGCAAATAAAAGAAGACAGGATCATGGTTGACGTGGGATGGAAAACAGAAGGGTTCATTCCTGTTGATGAGATTAAAGACGCCAACGGAAACATTAACATTGCCGTCGGCGATGAAATAGATGTTTTTATTGACCGTCGAGATTCAGAAGGCAACCTTGTTTTATCAAAAGATAAAGCCTCCAAGGTCAAAATATGGGATGAAATCAAGAATGCCTGTGAAAATGACACCGTGGTTGAAGGGGTTGTTGTGGAAAAAGTCAAAGGAGGCCTTTCTGTTGATGTCGGCCTTATCGCTTTTCTTCCCGGATCTCAGGTTGATATCCGGCCGGTTAAAGACCTGGATAAATTTATCGGCCAGACCATGGATTTCAAGGTGCTGAAATACGATAGAAAGCGCAATAATGTTGTTTTATCACGCCGCTCAATTGTCGCTTCGGAACGGGAAGCAGAAAAGAAAGACATCCTGAAAAATATCCAGGAAGGTAACGTGGTTGAAGGTATTATTAAAAATATAACGGATTATGGCGTTTTTATCGATCTGGGAGGCATTGACGGCCTGCTGCATGTCACCGATATTTCCTGGGGACGAATTGTAAAGCCTTCAGAAATTTTTCAAAAGGGCGACAAGATCGTCACAAAAGTTCTTTCATTTGATTCAGAAAAAGAAAGAGTATCACTCGGTCTTAAACAGTTAACTGAAAATCCATGGGAAAAAATTACAGAGAAGTATCCCCTTGGCGCCGTGGTAGAGGGCAAGGTTGTTAACTTAACGGATTACGGTGTTTTCGTGGAATTGGAATCGGGTGTTGAAGGGTTGGTCCATATATCGGAAATGTACTGGACAAGAGAAATCAAACACCCGTCCAAGGTATTGAGTGTGGGTGAGGTCATCGGGGTTTTAATTTTGGAAGTCAATCCTCAAAATAAGCGCATTTCTTTAAGCATGAAGCAAACGACTCCCAATCCGTGGGAAAAGCTCAAGGAAAAATATCCGCCGGGAACCCTCGTGAAGGGGACGGTCAGAAATGTCACGAATTTCGGCGTATTCGTTGGCATTGAAGAAAAAATTGATGGCTTAATTCACGTATCCGACATTTCATGGAAGCACAGAGTCAATCATCCTTCGGAATATTTTAAAAAAGGGCAGGAAGTCGAAGCGGTTGTGTTAAATATTGATGTGCAAAACGAAAAATTTTCTCTGGGCATCAAGCAGATTGAAAAAAATCCCTGGGATGAATTATCCCAAAAATATACGCCCGGCAGCGTTGTCACCGGCAAAATAACCAACTTTACGGATTTTGGCATTTTCATGGAGATTGAAGCAGGCATTGAAGGATTGGTGCATATTTCTGAAATCAGTCAGAAGCGGGTCAAAACGTCTTCAGAACTTTATTCGGTGGGCGATACAGTGTCAGCCGTCGTTAAGAGTATTGATCCGAAATCAAAAAAAATCAGATTGAGCATCAAGGAAATGGAAGCGCCCGCTCCGGTTCCCGCATCGAATCAGTATATTAATAACGCAGAAAATGTAGGTTCAAATTTAAGTCAGGCCTTGGCTGACGTGAAAATTAATAATCAACAAAAGATTGAGTAAAATAATGAGAAAACATCCCGTTATTGTTGGCGTGTTAATTCTTCTGGTTTTAAGCGCTTTTTTATATGTTTTTTTTTACAGGGCTGGTTTGAATTCAGGAAAGAGCACCCGTTTTTATTCAAGAGATAAAATCGGCGTTGTGACCGTCGAAGGCGTCATTGCCGACTCAATAAAAATTACCGAACAGCTTGATGAATTTGGAAAAGATAATTCAATCGTCGCCGTTGTATTGCGTGTTGATTCTCCCGGCGGAGGAGTTGCCGCTTCGCAGGAAATTCACGATGCCGTGATTGAATTGAAAAAAACGAAAAAAGTTGTCGTATCCATGGGCTCCATCGCCGCTTCCGGAGGGCTGCTGATCGCTTGTGCAGCGGATAAAATTGTCGCAAATCCGGGTACGATAACGGGCAGCATTTCGGCCATTATGCATTTTGCCAATTTAGAAGAACTTTTCAAAAAAGTCGGCGTGAAATCCGCAGTGGTTAAAAGCGGAAAATATAAGGATATCGGTTCGCCCTTCCGGGACATGACCCCCGAAGAGAAAGTCATCGTTCAGGACCTGGTGGATGATATTTACAATCAGTTTGTTGACGTGATTGTGAAAGAACGCAATCTGTCCAGAGAAAAAGTTATAGAAATCGCGGACGGTCGCGTTTTTTCCGGTCGAAGAGCGAAGGAACTTGGACTGGTTGATGATCTGGGCGATATGGCTTCAGCGGCGAGGCTCGCGAGTAAACTTTCGGGAAATGAAGGAAAATATGATTTGGTCTATCCTTCAAAAAAACGAATTTCTGTTTTTGATTTTATTGTGGATGAAGCGTCAAGTAAAATTAGCAGCTCTTTGAGGGAAAAATTGGAAAGCGGCAGTGGCTTAAGTTATTTATATTACCCTGGAAGATAAAGGAATTTTTATTATGACAAAAAACGATTTAATAAAAAAATTGCAGGAAGAATTGAAAACGTATTCTTTTAAAGATGTAACCTACGTTGTCAACATCATATTTGATTCGATGATTGATGCGATAAAACGCGGAGAGCGCATTGAATTAAGAGGATTTGGCAGTTTTGAAGTCAGAGAAAGAAAGCCGCGTATGGGCCGCAATCCGAAATCCGGAGCCCAGGTACAACTGAACGAAAGAAAAGTGCCTTTTTTCAAAACAGGCAAAGAACTGCGTCTCATGGTGAACAATAAAAAATGAGCTATCAGACACTGATTGTCGAAAAGAAAAACGGGTACGTCATTGTTAAACTGAATCGTCCACATGAAATGAACGCGATTTCCAAGGAGATGCGCAAAGAGTTATACGACGTTTTTGCCGAACTGGAAACCGACGCGGAAGCCAGGGCGATAATTCTTACCGGCGGAGAATATGTTTTTTCAGCCGGCATGGATATCAAAGAAATGAACAGCATGCCAGACGCAGAAGGCGATGAATTTCTTAAGTCCATGATGAAATATTTAAAAAAGATTTATTCCCTTAAAAAACCGGTTATTGCCGCCGTAGGGGGCATTGCTTTGGGAGGGGGGTTCAACCTGGTAACAATTTGTGATTTGGTTATTGCCTCCGAGACAGCCATCTTCTGTCACCCTGAATTAAAATTTGGATTCAATCCTTTCTTTTATCCGTTAAGTCAGATTGTCGGCATAACTAAAGCCAAAGAGATCGTCATGCTGGGCGAACCGATTGGCGCGAATGAAGCGTTAAAAATTGGATTGGCGAATAAAGTTGCGCCTCCGGAAAAATTCATGGAAGTGGCGGAGAAAATGGCTCAAACGCTGGCAAAACGTTCTCCAAGAGCCTTTGAAGAATTGAAAAATCTCTGTTCGATCGTTCCCCGTATGGATAAAATGGCCGCGATGGATATTGAATCGTCCATCTGCGCTTTGCTTTTTGCCAGAGACGAACGCAAAGAGCAAATGAAAGAAGTGCTGTCTAAAGATAAATCAAAGCAAAAATAGTGATACTCGCTGAAAACGAGTGCAACGAAGTTTATCCCTTCCACCTGAAGGTGGCAGGGATAATTCGCTCTAAGATTTTCCGTGCACTACGTTTCGAAAAATCAAGGCTCATTACAGACTATCCCAGTCATTGCCCGGCGCGGCAAAATCCTTGAGCTGATCCCGTCTCTTTTTATGCTGGAGTTTCTTCAGAGCTTTGGCTTCAATCTGACGAATACGTTCTCGCGTAACGCCCATCATGTCGCCGACTTCTTCCAGCGTAAACGGGCCGTAGTTGCAGGCGACCCAAGTGCAGTTCAGAAAGGATTCGTTTTTCAAACGCCATTCGCAGGTTGTATCGGTACAGACTTCGCTGATGAGAATATTCTTTTTCTTGCATTTATACATATTTATCATGAAGAAAACCCCTTAATTTTGAAGTTTTGCTTGAATATAATGATTTATTTAAGGAAATCAAGTGAAAAGATAAAAATATTCTTGTCATGCCTTACGGCAAAAAATCAAAAAGCGAAAAAAAATAGCATCTTAGAAGCCGATTTTTTCCCGGGGCCTTCTTTCCGGAACGTACTGATGTTGAATTTTTCCCTCGTTCCATTCGGCGGAAACATATAAATTGCAGAAACAACTGCCGTATTCCTTCACATCTTCCGGCCTGTACTGGCAGGGGCAGATAATATCCGCGTCTTTTTCACGGCTGCCTGCGGCCAGGCGGCAGGGGCAGCACATATAGCCATAACGTTCCTTGTTGACCAGAAGATCGGCCAGAATGCTCAGAACCCAGTCCTTGTCTTTATTGAAAAAAAATCCCTTCGGTTCCTGAACCTTCTTCATCATCTCGTAGAGTTCGGCGGGAGTCATTAGATGCCCAAAACCTCCTTGATAGCATTTTCCTTAAAACCGATGATTACCTTGTCACCGATGATAATAGTCGGAAAAGAACGGTCGGGATTGAACTGCATCACTTCTTCCAGCATTTTCTGCCTTTCTTCTCCCTGCAGCAGATCAACGTCAACAGATTCAAAAGTAATACTGTTGTCATTTAAAAATTTCTTCGTCGCCTTGCAGTGACTGCACGTACTCAACGTGTAAATTTTAATTTTAGCGGCCATGTTTTGCTCCTTGAATATTAATGGCTTTATTTAACCGGATTTTGGAAAAATGGCAATTGATTATTTTGATTTCTAAGTAATACCCTGTCCATGCTTTATCCAAAAATCAATGACTTTTCTATACTTGATATTGAGATTCTGAAGGTAGGAATTTTCACCAATGAATGACGATATAAGAATGTATGGTGTCGCAATAATTAAAACAACAGGCAGAAAAATTGCCCATGTCAGGATATTTAATATAAGCTCAAAAATTATCTGCATACATTCAGAAACTGCACTTTATTATAGTAATAGCATTAAAAATTTATCACTATTTCCTCAAAACTTTTTCTCCATTTCGGCGGGAGGAGAGTTTTAGTTTTGTCGAAATGGCCGATGGCCAGCAAAAGCGGAATCCAGTACTGGTCGGGGATGTTAAACGCTTTGTGAACGCCTTCGATGTCAAAGCCGTCCATCGGGTGCGAGTCCAGCCCCGCGTCTTTGGCTGCCAGCATCAGCGACATCGCGAAAAATCCGGTATTCTTGCAGGCAAACGCCAGTTGC
>DJVN01000135.1:0-18464 GCA_002441205.1 Syntrophaceae bacterium UBA6255
CCTATTGCTTTTCAGGGGCTTCGTTTAATTTCCGGGTTGCTTCTTCTACCGCTTTACCGGCTTGTTCTGCGGCGTCAGAAGCCTGATGAGCTTTTTCAATTGCCGGTTTTGCCTGATCAGCTCCCTGCATCATAACCGTTGCCGTCGGCTCGGCAAAATATTTGGACCATAAAAGACCTGCGCCGATGAGCAGCGCAATGATCAAAATCACAGCCCATGCCGATATGCCTTTTTCATTCTTCATCACATCAGACCTCCCTCTCTTGAATGTAGCGCATTCCCCGAATGCGTCGCCGGAGGGATCGTTCGTAGAACGATCCCTCCTCTATATTATTTCTCTCTTTACGCGCATGGGGTTGGACAATTCTTCAGTCCACATAAATGACCATTGCGTCTCCCTGGGCTAAGCCGCCGCAAATTCCGCAGACGCCATAACCGCCGCCACGGCGCCTGAGTTCATACATCATCGTCATTAATATTCTCCCACCGCTGGCGCCCACCGGATGACCGATGGCAATTGCTCCGCCGTTCGGATTGGTTTTTTTAAGCAGCGCACGCCATTTCGTTTCGTCGTTATCTGCCAACATTTTGGTGGAAACCAACGTGACGGCGGCAAACGCTTCATTGATTTCGATGATCTTCATATCGTCAATGGCAAGATTGACTCTTTCCAGCGCTTTACCGATTACTTTCGCCGGCAGTTCTGCCATCCTTCTGGGTTCACCGGCGCCGCTGGCCACTCCTACGATGGTCGCCAGCGGTTTCACGCCCAGATTTTCTGCTTTAGCACGACGGGTAATAATTAACGCAGTCGCTCCTGCGTCCAGACCGGGAGCATTCCCTGCTGTCACCGTAGGGCTTCCGTAAATGGTTTTTAATTTCGCCAGTGCCTCCATGGTCGTATCAGGCCGAGGCAGTTCATCTTTACTGAACATGACAGAAGCACCTTTTTTAGAAGACAGTGCCACTCCGACCAGTTCATCATCAAATAGACCGGCTTGATCGGCCGCCGCCCATTTCCGATGCGAACCCAGCGCCCAGGCATCCTGCTCTTCACGCGATATGCCATGCTCTATGGCGACTTCACCCGCATCGCGTCCCAATGGGGTGTATTCGCGATAAGTAATGGGATTCAGATAATCCTGAACTAAAAGTGGTTTCATGCCGGACCCCCAGCGATGGCCGTTTATCAATAGAGGCGTATTACTCATGTTCTCTGCTCCCACAGCCATGCAGGTATCTGCTTCTCCCAAAAGGATGGCGCGGCGGCCAAGCTGCACCGCGCACAATGATGAACAGCATGCCCGGTCAATGGTCAACGATACTAAATGATTCGGAAGGCCGGCACGCAGAAGAGCCTGCCGTGCGTTAACGTTATCATAAAGAGCGGCTTCCGCCTGATCACACATGCCATAATAAACTTCATCCAAATCCTCGCCTTTAAGACCCGCTCGTTTCAAACTTTCTTTGATGACCAGCACACCCAGATCGGTGCTGTGAATTTCTTTGAGGGCTCCGCCAAATTTACTAAAAGGGGTGCGCACTCCGCTGACAATAACCACATCGTTTTTATCAACCATAACTTTCTCCTGATATTTTATGTCCGTCCTGAATATTATTTTGAGAAATATTCATTCCTTGCTGCTGTCTCCGACAGACGAGATAATTACGGATATTATATCATGCATACTATTCCAATATATATGTTTTTTATTATAATCATTATAAAATAAATTGTGTCAATTTAATACTCGCACACAAGCGCATAAGGCGCAAAATGACTCATATTTATCAATATAAATCAACGGTCCCTGATCGCGCCATTGACGTGAATGGTCATGTCAGCAACATTGAATATCTGTGTTGGATGCAGGAGGCGGCTGTCTTCCACATGGATATCCAGGCATGTAACAAAGCCACACTGGACGAGGAAGTAATGTGGGTGTTTCTTATGCACCATATCAAGTATCTGAGGCCGGAATTCGGCGGAAAGGACATTATCGTTTTAACCTGGGTATCCCATCTGAATCGTTTTCAATCTCTGAGAAAATTCGCACTCATGACAATATGGTACTGGTTAAGGGTAAAACCGAAGGGGTTTTTGTTGATGCCAAAACTGGACGTTTGCGTTCAATTCCAAAAGATGTTATGTTTAAAAAAGAATTGTTTCCAAACGCTTGAATCGGAAATGCTTGGTGAGTTAAAAATAAGCTGAATGATGATGAAAGACCTTATTATTTTTATTTGAAAGAGTGTTATGGCAGAAAACAACTTACAAATAAAAGCGATGGATGTGCTTTTCAATTTTTACACGGCCTTAAAGAATGTACAATTATATGAACCGGAAAATTCTATAATTACCAATTCAGTTGAAAGACTTTACATGCATCTTTTTGATTTCCTAAAACAAGAAAGTCCTCTTGTGTTTGCTGAAATCGACAAACAAATTTTTCTGCGTGGAATTCTTTTAGAAGAAAAAGAAAAAAGAAACATTCACGTGTCATCGTTATTGGATACGATGAAAGATTTCGGTCTGCAGTCACTTTCTTTTGACAAAGGCTTGCTCAGGGAAGAACTTTACGCTTTCATCAAGCTGTTGGCGAAAAATCCAAAAGCTGTACATTTTAGTGGCGGATTACCCAAACTGATGAAAGACAACAAGATTAATCACATCTCGGCAGATAAAAATACGTATACGCTGAATGATGCAAACCAAGGGAATGTCACGCAGGATGTTCAGCCCCATGAATCTGTTGAAGCAGATATTTTATCGATAAAAGATCCTATATCTAAAAATATTGCCAATGTTATACGTGCTGTTGGCAGTTTGGGCAAGATGGACGGAAGCATTAACTCTTTCATTTCGGAAGAACAAAGAGACGTCATCAAGACATTACTGCAACAGATCACGGATTGGGTGGAGGCTCAAACCGTCGTCACACCTGACTACAAAAAAATAATTGAAAGTATGCAGAAACTTGCGCAGGGTTTCATGAATCACGGACTTTTTAAAGAGGCTTCTTCAATTATTGCTGTTTTACGTAAAATCCATACGGGAGAACTACATAAAAACGATGAAGTGAGAGAAGTATCTTCAGACGCCATACACAACCTGGCTTCAGAAGATAATATTAATTTACTGTTTAAAGAAATCAACATCAGCGAAAAGAATAAATCAACGGATGCACTGCAGATTCTTATCGAATTTGGCGATGACATTGTTGTCGAGAAATTACTCAGTACCGTCAGAAATGCAAGAGACAGCAAGGAACGCATACGCATCATTCATATTATTCAAGAGATGGGGGAAAAAGCCATACCGGCCATTCGAAATAGTATCACACCGGATGCTCCATGGTATTTTTTACGCAATATAGCTTATATTCTAGGTCGCATTGGCAATGAAGAGTCCCTGGATATACTAAGGCCTTTTTTACTCCATAATGACAAGCGGGTTCGCATGGAGTCATTTAAAAGCATTGGCCTTGTCGGGGGCAATAAAAAAGGGGCTGTGCTTATTTCTGTACTGACGCAGGTGGATTCCGAACTCAGGATCAATATTATTGAAATGCTTGGTAAAATCAAAAGCTCAGAAGCGGTATCTCCTCTTATGGATATGCTTAAGAACAAATCCTCTGCATCAAAGAACGAACAAATAATCCTACAGGAAAAAATATGTGACGCTCTCGGAACCATCGGTTCATCAAAAGCGATATCGACTCTTTCGGAGATTATCGATTCAAAATCTTTTCTCGGAATCTCGTCTTATTCCATAGAAGTCAAATACGCCGCCAAAAGAGCCCTGGCCTCCATTCAGAGGAAACAGGAAGACTTGAAATAGATTTTATCCTTCCCGACGACCTTCGATGAACAGGAACCATCAGGAACCGCTCATTTCAGGTTGGATTGTATGATTTGATTTATTTTTCGCGACGACTCTTCAGGATCCGCTGCAGCACATATTGCGGAAACAACCGCCACACAATGGGCTCCTGCCCGGACAACATCTTTCACATTGGATTCATTGATTCCACCGATAGCAACGAGTGGATGACGACTGAATGCTTTTATCCGGGTCAGACCTTCCAGACCCCACACTCCTTTTGTATCCGTTTTGGTCGGTGTGGCAAAAACAGGACTGACGCCGATATAACTGACATCAAGCGACTGACTGACAACAACATCTTCCCACGTCTCTACGGAAAGACCAATGATCGCCTTGGAACCCAGAAGTCTGCGCGCAATATCATAAGGCATGTCCTCCTGTCCGATATGAACGCCGTCGGCGCCGCAGGCAAAAGCAACATCCACACGGTCATTGATGATCAAAGGAATATTATACGGTCTCAATATCTTTTTGATTTCTATAGCTTCTTCCACAAAAAAACGTGTCGCTATTTCTTTCTCTCGCAGTTGAACATAAGACGCTCCGCCCTTGACCGCCTTAAGAATAACGTCTTCCAATGAATTTTTCCCACATAACTGACGATCGGAAACAAGATAAAGTCCCCGCATGGCTAATTCTCAACCTTTAAACGTTTGGTAATGTCATCTTTCGAAATACGATACAGACAATCCAGAAAATGCATCTGTAAACTTCCCGATCCCGCGGCAACTTCGGCAGCCATTTCTCCGGCAATGCCCATGACTGCCATCGCCTGCGCCGTAGAAGAAAAAGTCGATTCTTCCACAGCGGCAAAAGCTCCGCATAACGCCGATGCCGTACAGCCCAATCCTGTGACCCTGGACATCATGGGGTGACCATTTTTGATTTTTAATATTGTTTGCGGCTCGACAATATAATCCGTTTCTCCGCTGACACAGACGACGCATTGATGAAGTTCACTTAATTTTCGAGCTATATCCACTGCGCGATCTGACGATATCGCGCTGTCCACGCCTTTTGTTTTGGATCGATCATCATAGAGAGCCATGATTTCCGAGGCGTTCCCTCTGATAATCGTCGGGGGTTCGGCGTCGATTAATTGTCTTGCCGTTTTTGTCCGGTATGAAGTCGCGCCTGCTCCGACCGGATCTAAGACAACGGGAATGCCTTTTTTTCGCGCTGCACTTGCGGCTTTGAACATTGACTTTATCCATTTCGCGCTCAACGTACCGATATTGACGACCAGGGCAGACGCAATAGTAACCATTTCCTCCACTTCTTCCTCAGCATGGGCCATCACCGGTGAGGCGCCAATTGCCAGAAGAGCATTGGCCGTGTTGCTCATCACCACATAATTGGTAATGTTATGGATCACCGGTGCTCTGGAACGAATCAGCTCTATCGATCTGTAAATATCTTCCGCCGTCATCTTCATGATCTACCAACTCCTTGCCTGTTATTCATGTAAAATATTTAACCCTTCCCGACTGGCAATTCCGGGAAGGGTCTTTCATTAATAAGCTCTTTCCCTTCGCTGGCATTATCCAGATCAGGTTCAACGGGTATCATCTCAGATACGGCATGTGCCGAACCACCCCTTCTTGAGGCGTTTATCAATTTGATTGATTTTCGTCAACCGGATTCATTCAATAATGAACTGACGATTTCACCTTGCCTTTAAAGATACGATAAACAAAGATGGTGTAGGCGATTACAATCGGCATTCCGACAAGCGCTATAATGCTCATTAACTTCAGCGTCTGCAGGCTGGTGGAGCTGTTGTAAATTGTCATACTCAGCATCGGGTCATTACTGGCTTTAATCAGGTTCGGGAAATGAACCGCGGCCACGACCAGCCAAAGACCGATAAAAGCAAATGATGATTCCCAGAAAGGAGCGGAATCATTTTTATGTCTAACGGAAAAGAAAATTGCCACCATCCACAGCAGGGTAAACAAAACCGCCAGATAGAACATCCAGTTGGTGAAAATATCATCAAAGGCAAATACAATGGTTCCAAAATAAACAAGTGCGGTTATGAGGTTAATCGCCGTCAAAATATTGACGGCTCGGAAAGCTCTCTTCTGCAATTCCCCTTCCGTTTTCATCACAGCGTAGGTTGCGCCCTGCAATAGAACGGCAGCAAAGCCGGTAATGCCGAATATGAGCGGTACCGGCCTCAGCAGCGTAAAAAAGGTTCCCGTATATTCCATTCTGTTATCGAGCGGCACACCATAAACGACATTACCCAAAGCTACGCCGAACAACAATGCGGCCAGAGCGCTACCACCGAAAAAAGCCTTTTCCCAAATACCTGCTCTCGCTTCATCATAAGCACGAAACTCCATCGAAACAGCCCGAAATATCAAAGCGAATAAAACCAGCATCATGGCCAGATAAAATCCGGAGAAAGCTGTGGCATAGGCGTGCGGAAAAGCGGCGAATAATGCGCCACCGCCAGTTATAAGCCAGACTTCATTGCCGTCCCAAACGGGACCAATGGAATTGATTAAGATGTTTTTCTCCTCCTTGGTCTTGCCGAGAAAAGGTAGAAGCGCTCCAATGCCCAGATCAAATCCATCTAGAAGAGAATAGCCGACCAATAATATCAGAATAAGAAAAAACCAGAGAGTCTGATAATTCTGTATATATTCCATTTATTCTGCCTCCATTACTTTACAGGTAAAAAACGGCTTCTTCGGTTAATAAACTGGCACATACCGTATTCATTATTCGGCCGGACCTTTTTGAACAATTCTTAGAAAAATTTTAACAAACATCACTGCCAGCAGCAGATAAACAATTAAAAACATCAGCAAACTGAAAGTTATTTCTCCCGCTGAAACCACGACGGACGCGGCATCGGACGTTTTCATCAACTTATAAATAATCCAGGGCTGACGTCCCACTTCCGCCGCTATCCATCCCGTCTCGTGAGCGATATGCGGCAGGGGAATCAGGAAAGGCAAAATAAAAAGATATAATTCATTCTGATAGAGTTTTCCCCTCCAAAGCAGATACCCGCCCAGCAAACCCAGCGCAATCAAAAGCATCCCCGCTCCGACCATGATGTGGTAAACCTGAAATAGAAAGTTTACCGGCGGCCAGTCTTCTTTCGGATAATCATTTAATCCTTTTATTTCCGAGTTCCAATCGAAGTTGTACAGAAAGCTCAAACCTTTGGGAATGTAAAGTCCATAGGTTTTCTGGTTTTCTTCATCAACATACCCCAAAGCATAGATGGGAGCGCCTTTGGTTGTATTAAAATGCCCTTCCATCGCGGCCGCCTTTTCCGGCTGCATGTTGATGACTTCAATCGCGTGAACATGTCCAAGACCAAGTTGCAGAAGCGGTGTGAGAGCAAAAAGAATCACGCCGATTTTCAGCATTGTTCTGGCCGTCTGGCCATACAGGCCTTTTCTGACGTAATATCCGGCGATGCCGGCAATCATGACCGCGCCGGTAATCCACGCGGCCATTACAGTATGTAAGAACCTGACCATCGCCGAAGGATTAAAAACGGCATCGGCAAAACTGTTTAAAACAATCCGGCCTGATTCATTGATCACGTATCCCGCGGGTGTCTGCATCCAGGAATTAGCGACGACAATCCAGAAGGCGGAAAGATGCCCGCCGATAAAAAACAGCAGCGCGGACAGCCAGTAAACTTTCGGAGAAACTTTATTTCTCGCGAAAAGAAGCACCCCGAGAAATACTGATTCCAGGAAAAAAGCAATAACGCCTTCGGCGGCAAGTATCGGCCCGAAAACATCCCCCACCGCGCGGGAATATTCCGACCAGTTCGTGCCGAATGAAAATTCCATAACGATTCCCGTTGCCGCGCCCACGACAAAAATCAAACCCAGTAGCTTAACCAGAAAGTCGGTTATCTTTTTATAAATTTCATCTTTTTTTATCAGGTAAAGTGTTTCGGATATCAGGATGATTAAAGCGGTTCCCAGAGTCATGGCGGGAAAAAGAAAATGAAAGCATATGGTAAAGGCGAACTGTACGCGGGCAAGGAGTAACGCGCTCATAAACACCTCCATGTTTTTATTTGCGAATAGTAGCGAATTGAATTTAACTTTTCAACAATTTATTTTCTCTTGTTATTTTCGGCCTGAATATATTATCATGCAGACGTCACGCGTTTAAAAACTTGTCCACGCATTATTAACCTTTACTGATTTAAAAACCAAGGAGGTTTGCCATGAAAGAAAAAACCGTCATTTCAACAATTATTTTTGTCACCTTGCTGTTTGCTTTAACGATTTTATGTGTTTCGCCGCGAATTTCTTACGCCGACGCGCCAAAGGACGTCAAAATAGAATATAATCAGGGGACGCAAACTCTGGCGGTTACCATCACACACAAATCCATGTTCGGCGGGATGCATTACATCAAGAGCGTTGAAATCAAGAAAAATTCCGCTTCGATCAGCATGAACAATTATGATTCGCAACCGAAAGAGGTGCCTTTTACCTACACCTATAAAGTGGCCGCCGCCGAAGGCGATAAGCTGGAAGTGAATGTGGTTTGCAGTATGTCGGGAAGTAAAAGCGCTTCGCTTACGATAGCCAAGCCTGCAAATTAATTGTAACGGAAAAGAGACGATAATTTGAGGGGAGATTTCTTTGATATAGCCATTGAAGGCGGAACGCTGATTTCCATGTCCGCCGGAACAGGAATCATTGAAGATGCCTTTATCGGCATCGCAGGCGAAAATATCGTCAAGGTATGCGCAAAGCGTGATTTGGATCGCGCCGGTTTTCAAGCCCCGGAAACCATCGACGCCTCCGGCTGTATCATCATGCCCGGTCTGGTCAACACGCACACGCATCTGCCGATGGTCTGCTTCCGGGGAATGGCTGATGATCTGCCTTTAATGGAGTGGTTGACAAAATATATCTGGCCTGCCGAAAAGCGTTTCATCAGCAAGCAAATGGTTTACGACGGCGCGACGCTGGCCATGGCCGAAATGATTCTCTCGGGCACCACAACTTTCTGCGACGGCTATTTCTATGAAAATAAAATAGCGGAATCTGCCCGAAACGCCGGAATGCGCGCCGTTGTCTCGCAGGGTTTCGCCGATCTTTTCATGCCGGACAAATCAAGCGCCGATAGAATGATGGCGGCGGCACAGCGATTTGTGGAGCGTTGGAAGTCTCATGCGCCATTGATTACCCCGGCTTATTTCTGCCATTCTCCCTACACCTGTTCGCCGGAAACACTCTTGCGGGTGAAGCAAGCCGCCCGTGAAGCAGGGCTTTTGTATCTGATACATTTACTGGAAAATAAAGACGAGACAGATACAATCCTGCAACGCTACGGCAAAAAACCTGTGCGGCATCTGCTGGATCTGGGCGTTCTCGATGAACAAACCATCGCGGTTCATTGTAACTGGCTGAAAACCGAAGACATCCGGATTTTTGCTGATCTGGGCGTGAAGGTCTCGCATAATCCTGAAAGCTCCATGAAACTGGCGGCGGGCGTCGCCCCTGTCCCGGAAATGTTGAAAAGCGGCATAACAGTCGGACTCGGCACAGACGGATGCGCCAGCAACAACGACATGGATATGTTCCGGGAAATGGATACGGCGGCAAAAGTTCACAAAGTGACGTCCCTCGACCCGACCGTCATGAACGCGGAAACCGTTTGCCGAATGGCGACCGTCGGCGGAGCGAAAGTCTTGAACTTGGATCGATTTATCGGCTCCATTGAAGTAGGTAAAAAAGCTGACATCATCTTAGTGGACATGAATCAGCCGCATCTTACTCCGCTTTATAACTCCTACTCCCAGCTTGTTTACGCCGCGCGCGGCGCCGACGTCAAGACCAGCATTATCAACGGCAGGATGGTGATGAAAGATCGTCAATTGCTAACCATTGATGTTCAGGCCGCGATGAAAAATGTGCGGTCAGTCGCCGCCGACATTATGAATCAAAAGATTCGTTAAAAATATAATGCCTTAAGTTCTATTGTTTTCACGGACAAAAATCATTGACAGGCAAATCAATATTACCTATATTCTGCGCGGTTAAAACAATGCTTGCTGATTGACTGGATGGGTTCACAGATATGAATATTATTGTTTCAGGCTCAATGGCGTACGACAGAATCATGAATTTCCCCGGATACTTCTCCGATCATATCCTGCCCGATAAAATCCACGTGCTCAATGTCTGCTTTCAGGTGGACGGCATGAAGGAAAAATACGGGGGCACAGCCGGCAACATCGCCTACGCGTTGAGAATGTTGGGGGGAAATCCCATCATCTGCGCCACGATCGGTCACGATTACCAGAAATATTTCAAGTGGCTTCAGAAAAACGGCATCTCCACGGAAAATATTAAGATCATCGCCGACGAGTTCACCGCCGGAGCCTATATTACCACGGATCTGTCCGACAATCAGATTACCGGTTTCAATCCCGGCGCGATGAAATACCCATGTAAAATTGATTTTGACAAATTCGCTCCCCCAGAAACAATCGTCATCGTCTCACCCGGCAATTTCGAAGACATGGTGGAATATCCGCGCGACTGCAAAGCCAGGGGCATCGATTATATTCTGGACCCCGGGCAATCCCTGCCGATGTGGGACAAGAACGATCTGATGGAGGCGATCGACGGATGCCGGATACTGATTGTCAACGATTATGAACTCAGCCTCGTCATCAGCAAAACCGGTCTGAATAAAAATGCGCTGCTGAAAATGACCGGAACCATTATCACCACGCTGGGAGAACTGGGTTCGCAGGTTTCCTCGCTGGAAAGCGAAATATCCATCCCCGCGGTCAAGCTAGAAAAAGTGGTCGACCCGACAGGGGCCGGAGACGCCTACCGGGGCGGTCTGTTGAGCGGTCTGGTTCAAGGGAAGGATATTGTGCAGAGCGCAAAAATGGGCAGCGTTTCGGCGTCCTACGCTGTGGAAACCTACGGCACGCAGGAATACAGCTTTACGCTTGAAGAATATCATCAAAGACTTAACGATTCATTATAACGCAGGCTGATCCGCTATTTGTTCTCTCTGTTTTTCAAGGGAACATAATGCCGGCGTGGCGTCACACTTTTGTATGCCGGCCGGATAATTTTGCCTCCGTTGGCCAGCTCTTCGATGCGGTGCGCGCTCCAGCCGGCAATTCTGGCCATGGCGAAAAGCGGCGTGAACAATTCGGGCGGAATATCCAGAAGACGATACAGGAAACCCGAATAGAAATCGACGTTGGCGCTGACACCCTTGTATATTTCCCGCTCATGTCCGATGATTTCAGGGGCTATCCTCTCGACCCTTTCATAGAGTTTCCTTTCCTCGGAGAGTCCTTTTTCCTGCGCCAGCTTTCCGACATATTCCCTTAAAATCAGCGTGCGCGGATCGGAAACGGAATAAACCGCGTGTCCAACCCCGTAAATCAGCCCAGCGTGATCGAAAGCTTCTTTGTGAAGAAGTTTTATCAGATAATCTTCAATTTGACGGTCATCATCCCAGTTGGACACATGTTGTTTCAGATCTTCAAACATCTGCACAACCTTGATGTTGGCCCCGCCGTGACGCGGACCTTTGAGCGATCCCATGGCCGCGGCAATGGCGGAATAGGTATCGGTGCCGCTTGAGGTGACCACATGCACCGTAAAGGACGAATTATTACCGCCGCCGTGTTCCGCGTGCAGAACCAGAGCCAAATCCAGGAGCTTCTGTTCGAGCGCCGTGAATTTGCTGTCATCTCTGAGCATATGCAGAAAATTTCCGGCGGTCGATAATTGTCTGCCGGGATTATGGATAACCAGACTTTTATTGTCGTAACGATAGGCGTATGCCTGATAACAATAAACCAGCAGCAAAGGAAAAACCGCGATTAATTTGATGCATTGCCTGAGCACATTCGGAATTTCAACATCTTCAGCCCGCTCATCCAAAACATACATGGACAGAATGCTCTGGGAAATGGCGTTCATAATATCGCGGCTGGAAAGCTTGAGGATGGAGTCGTGGATAAAATCATCCGGTAAAGAACGATAAGCAATCAGCAGCTTTTGAAATCGTTCCAGTTCCTCCTTGTCGGGAAGCTCGCCGAAAAGCAGAAGATAACATGTTTCTTCAAAACCGTTACGCTTGTCCGCGACAAAGCCGGATACAATTTCTGTTATATCGATGCCGCGGTAGATAAGACATCCCGGCCCGAGTTCCGATTCATCATCTCCTATCTGCGTATGAGCCTGCACCTCACCGATTTGCGTCAGTCCGGCAAGAACCCCCTTGCCTTTGATATCGCGCAAACCCCTCTTAACATCATACTTGGCATACAAAGAAGAATCGACCAGGCTGCTGGATGCCGCCATGGAGCTCCATTTTTCCAGACATTCCGCTTCATTTATTTTCATATTCTTCTCCTTCTCGATCTGCTTTCGCCTAAAAACGTCACACAGATGTTTGCGTCATAAAGTTTCAAACAGTATTGCCTTCCCATATTTTTAAACGTTGGGGAAAAATGTTCCTTTAATCGGGCAATATTCTATTAGAGATTATTTTGAAAAATGATTTTCCAATATTGCGCTGTATTCAGTTGGCGTCAAAATATAAACAATACAATCTATTCAGTCAACCACTTTTACATTTTTTACACAGCTTTCGCATATTGAAACTGATAAGCCGGCGAAAAATGAACTTTTAGACAATTTTATTCTTAGAAATGAACCTTCGCCGCAAGCAGCGGGGTGTCCAAACGAACTTGCGCTCCAAAGGGCGGAGAATTAGACCCACATTTATCCCGCTTGGCTTCGCCTCGGGGATAAGACAACCATCAAATTTCAGTGCACTCCGTTTCTGGAATTTGGGTCTCATTAAATTATTTTCGTTGCGTCAGTTCTCAGGCGTAGCATGCTTGATAATGTTTTTCCTGTGATTGTATATAATCAGTAAAAATGCTGCGACGGCTCCGGTAACAGCAATAAAACACAAGTTAAAAGTAAGAGCTTGTCCGATGGCGAGGGTCAATACCATAAAAAATGAAGCGATAAAAGGCACCCGGATAATACCATAAACGATCAGCCAGATGATCGCGGCGGCAAAGGCTGCCCAGGGTGCGACAAGAAGGGTAAATCCCAAATAGTTAGCCACGCCCTTACCACCACGAAAACGATGAAAGCATGGATAGCTGTTTCCAAGAACAAGAAAGAAACCGGCCCAGGACAGCAACGATTTTTCCAAAGAATAAATCGCCAAAGCCGCTACGGCTATCGCCCGTCCGATATCCAGCAAAAATACGACTGTTGCCCACACAATGCCCGCCTGGCGGTAAATGTTCGTAGTTCCCGCGTTGCCGCTGAAATTCAGACGGGGATCTTCCCTGCCGGTCAGTTTAAAAAATATAATCGCAAAATTGATTGAACCGGCAAGATAAGCAACAAGAAAAATTAAAAATTTTTGTCCCATTCACCATTCACTATTCACTATTCACTATTCTAATCCACTCCGGAGGTTTCATTCTTCCATTTGTTACATCTTTCATTATAATGCCGCTGACGCTCTCATAGAGGACATCGTCCTTATAAATCCAGGCATCAAATATTAGTGATTCATTGGTAACACCAACCGGCATAATCCGCCCCAGATATTCCTTCTTCTTTTCCGTCTTTTGATAAATGATCCTTTTTTTAAATCCAACGGGAAACGGAACAATTCCGGCAAAACGCTGTCCCCAGACACAGGCTGTATGCATTGCCGCATCCAGAGGGAAAGGCGAGCCGAGAAGATCTTCATCAGCTTCATTATCTCCGCCGGAAATATAAGCAAGAGCTCCTTCAGGCGAAACGGATAAATCTCCTATAATATTTTGATAAGATTTCCCAAAAGGAATAAGGTCACGATAAACGGTTGCTGACGGAATGCTGATGCAGTCTCCTTTGAGTTTGTTCACGGCAGAAAAAGGCGGATTGCAAAACTCTTCAGAACCGCTTTGATAAAAACTCACTTTCGCGTGTGCTATTTCCCGGCTGATATTTCCCTTTTTTGATTTTAAAGTAGTTAAAAGCGAAGCAGTAACCCCGCCATTATCGGAATCTTCCAAATCAACAAGTACCGGCTGAAATCTGGCATCAGGCTCAATAGCAAGAAAACGGGAAAAAACCGCATTTCTCAAACACTTTATATTCATCTGTGGATAATTTTTTTTAACGATTCCGGCCATAACGATCAGAGCTTCCACCGCCGGCAACACGACTTTCCCTTCCACGAGATGATCCCGCAGATAAGGATAGATCTCAATATCACAAGCATAGTTTTTTTTCTTTTTTACTTCGGAAATGATTTCCATACTTGAACCGTTTTCGGATCGACGGCCACGGGAGTGCCGGACTGATTCAGGGCGCAATGTTTTGTGAAACCGACACAGACAATATTTCCTTGTTTAGCGTGCGTTATCAGATAGTCAAACTGCAAACGCACGCGCTCCAGATTTACCGGCCGTGTGTGAATATACATCACGTCGTCATAATACAACGGCTGATAAAAACTTACTCCCATATCATAAATCGGATAGACATAGCCGCTTTCTTCTATTTCCTTGTAGGAATACGCAATATCCCGCATCAGCGATGTCCGGCCGAACTCAAAATAACGCAGGTAGTTGGAATGATAAACCACCTGCGAGCGATCGGTATCAATATACAAAACCCTGTACGTTGAACGATGCCAGACAAGCCCGGTTGTCAGGTCACGTACGTAATGCTCATCCTTGTTATATTTTTCCGGTTTAAAAGGTTTGGGTTTCATTCTACACTCCTCTGAAAATAACACAGCAGTTTGTTCCGCCAAAACCAAATGCGTTGGAAAGAGCGATTTCGCATTTCTGCCTGCGTGCCTCATTGGGCACAACATCGATATCGGAAAATTCCGGATCGGGAATGTTGTTGATCGTTGGCAAAATAATTCCTTTTTTCATGCCTTCAATCGTCAAGGCGGCTTCGATAGCGGCGGTTGCACCCAGCGTATGTCCCAACTGTGATTTATTCGACGATACTGGAATTTTTTCCAGTTTTTTCCCGAAAACTTCTCGCAGACATTTTATTTCCGTGCCGTCGCCTTTGGGTGTGGAAGTACCGTGAGCGTTTATATAATCAATATTTTCCGGTTTCAACCCGGCATCATCGATCGTCTCTATAATGGCGCGGATAATGGTCGTCATGTTTGGAGTGGTATAGTGATGAGCGTCTGATGTCCACCCTATTCCCAAAACTTCCGCTTTGGGTTTCAGTCCGTAAGCCTTTATTGCATCATCCGCCGCCAAAACAACAACACCCGCTCCTTCTGAAAGAACAAAGCCTCTGCGATCAACGCTAAATGGCCGTGACGCCAGCGCAGGATTATCGTAAGCCCGATCTTTTGAATTCACCTTGATGGTTGCGTTCATATTGGCAAAACCGTGAATCAGTTCCGGCAATATCGGAGTGTCGGCTCCGCCCGCCAGAACAAAATCACAGTCGCCGTCCCGAATCATTCTCGCTCCGACGCCCATGGCGTGATTACCGGAAGCACAGGCACCCTGCGGTGAAAAAATCGGCCCGGTAAATTTCAGAAGCATTCCTGCTTTTCCGGAAGGAAGGTTTGCACACAAGTTAGGCAACAGATACGGGCTGACTCGTAACGGTCCACGGTGTTCCAAATCATGTACGGCAATACGAAACGCGTCCGAACCGTTAAGTGCCGAACCGATCAAACAGGCCATTCTTGGCGCAATTTGAGCATCTATGATAATGCCGGCATTTTGCAGGGCCTCTTTGCAAACCGCCATGGTTAAAATCACAAAAGCTGCATTCCAGTTATAAACTTCCTTCGCGTCCGTGAAATCAAGTTCCAGCGGATACCAGTCCGGTATCTCACCGACAACATCGCAGGCTGATTCAACCTTGCAGCGGGTCACCTTGCGGAAACCGGCTTCGCCCTTCACCGCTCTCTTCCATGTTTTTTCAAACGTACTGCCGAGCGGCGTGGCCGTACCGTAACCAACAACAAAGACTTTTCTGTTTTTCGGTGCTTTCATATATTTTTTATCCTATCCTGCGCAGAATGATGCAAGAATTGCATCCGCCAAAACCGAAAGCGTTTTTCAGCACAAATTCCTGCTGTAATTTTCTTGCGCCTTCCGCAACACAGTCTATTTCAATTTCCTGATCAGGACTATAATTTATTGTGGGCAGCAGTGTTTCTTTTTGCATGCCTTCCATCGCCAGGATGGCTTCTATGGCGCTGGACGCCCCCATCGCGTGTCCCAGTTGAGATTTGTTCGCTGATACAGGCGGAATAGTTCTGCCGAAGATATTACGCAGAGCATCCGCTTCCACCTTGTCACCGACTTTTGTGGACGTGGCATGTGCGTTAACGGCGTTCACATCTGTTGCTTTTAATCCGGCGTTTATAATACTTTCTTCAATGCATCTCTGCACAGTGGCCAGATTCGGAGCGACAAAATGACTGGCATCCGATGTCATGGCCCATCCGGCCATTTCCATATTGGATTTAAGTCCGTGAACTTTTGCAAATTCATCCGTTGCCAAAATAATGCAACCTGCTCCCTCTGAAACCACGAAACCGCGCCGGTTCACAGAAAACGGCCGGCTGGTTTTCTCCGGAGGTTCTTCGGTCTGTCCTTCTTTCGGACGGTAAGCGCCGTTCATCGTGGCAAATCCCGCCACAATCGGCTCTACCAGAGGAAAATCCACCGCACCGCCGATGACCACATCGGCCATGTTTCTTTGTAAAAGCATTTCCCCCATAATCAGCGACGTCACGCCGGTCGCGCAGGCCGTGATCGTTGAACAAATCGGCCCGGTAGCTTTCGTCATGATGGAAACTTTTCCCCCGATCATATTGATGCAGGAATTGGGATTGGTAAACGGATGAGGCATCTTACCTTCCGCCACCATCAGGCGATCCGCCTTTAACACGGCATCCAGTCCCCCTACCGCGGAACTGAAGGTCACAGCCACTCGCGGGGCTAAGTCCGGAGTTATTTCAATGCCGCTTCTTTGGAGAGCGCGATGAACAACCAGCAACGCATATTTGAAAATCGGGGAGGTCCAGTGCGCCATCTCCCGCGGCTGCAGGAAAGGATAAGGATGAATATCGATCTCTGCCACTTCACCGGCCACGCGCACTGGAAAATTTTCACTTATTGGAAATCTGGTCAACCTGCTAATGCCGCTTTTTCCGGCGACGGCTTTCTGCCACTGAGTTTCCAGCTCCGTCCCCAGAGATGATACGGCATCATAACCCAGGATTAGAGTTTTCTTTGAACCCATCGTAATATTCCAGAAAATAAAATTAATATCCCACGGAAAGGTTGTACCGAGGATACGATACCATTGCTTAATCAAAAATAATATTGAGGCGGCAGTAACGTTCGAATTACAGTTACGCGCAGCAAACTGGAATTCGTCAGTTGAACTGTCCCGTTTTAGTGGGACCAGACATCAGGCTCCATAGGCGTATTATACATACCTCGAGGAAACCGACAACCCCGGCCTGCGCCGGGTCAGGCTGCACCAACAAAAATAGCGTTTTGATTTAGCACTCGTGCCTATATCAAAATTTACGGGATTTTACCACGGAATTAAGCGATAAAGTTTGGCAAACATTTCGTAGACTTCGATCCAGTTATGCAGATCCTGAGTTGATTTCAGATGTTCGCGTTTATTGACCATAACCCAGCTCATGTGCGCCGCACCGTCCTTACAGGTGGAGCAGTCGCGGGTCGCCGACGTACAGCAGCGATGAACCGTTTTCAGATCGGATGCCCAGCGGGCAAAATGAATCAGACGACGGGGACGGTTTGGTCTGTTATCCAGCGCTTCGGTAACAGAAGGACATTCGCTCCAGCCGAAGCTGCGTCCCATCATTTTCCCTGTGGTGATGATTTCGTGATAGTATTTACAGGAAATGACCGCTTGCGGATAATGGTCGAGCATTTCATCCATTTCAAAACGTAAATCTTTGAGTTCACCCTCCTGCCAGGAAAAGCCGTCCACACCTTCGTCATTGGATAGAAGTTGCAAATGTACTTTTAAGCCGACATCGGCAATTCTTTTGATGATCGGCTCAATCTTGCCCACCTGTCGCGGCGTTATAGTATAAAGATAATACGTGTAGGCATCGCCTTCGTAATGTTTACTGGAGATGGCGAAGGTATCCTTTCCGCGCAGAATCTTTTCGTCTTCAGCGCTTCCCCAGAGGGAAATTCCCACCATCATATCGGGGAATTTATCGCGGGGAACCTTGATCAGGCCATTGGTGGCGCAATACGTGGGCAACCGTTTGTAGAACGCCTCGACGCGGTCCATGCAAAGGGTTGGCTCACCGCCGATGAGAATTGCCAGGTTGACTCCCCTTGCTTTTTCGCGGTCGATAAAATCTTGCCATTTTTTGATATCCATTTCTTCCGGCGCAGCCTGATGCTCGCCCGACGAAAAGAAAAAACACCCCTTGCAGCGCAAATTACAACGGTTGGTCACATCGTATATGGAACTGCGGATATTCAGATTGGAAATCCGCCTGTATCTTTCGTGCCATTCTTTATCCAGCAGGG
>DJVN01000135.1:18512-36822 GCA_002441205.1 Syntrophaceae bacterium UBA6255
CTGGCGGGGGATTAAGGGGGTGGATAGTTTTTCATGTTTTGATTACAGGGCACATTCTCCAAATGTACTGCAATTTGGACTACGTATTTACAACATCCACCTCCGTCACTACGTGACACCTCNNCTTCACGGCAAAGGTTTTCCCCCTTTTCATATTCCATCACCCAAACCGCCAGATACGTATCCACATAATCCAGCCACGATTTGAAAGTTACCAGATTATTGACATGACGATAAAGGCGCGCCGTAACCACCGCGGAACCCGCGGCATAATGACGGCAATCAACGCAGTCGGTATCCGGCACACAGCAGGCAACCGATCTGTCCCATTTCAGGTCTGTTCTGTATTGCCTGAAAGACCTGCCCAACCCGATATCCTGCGAAGGATTCCGGCGGGGGTAAGAACAAGTGAAGAGATCGTGCAGACCTCTTTGATGCGTATGCGCCACAGCGTTATATACAGAAAAAAGAATATTGCGTGGATATTTATTCAGAAGCTCGATCATGATCTGCCTCGTCCGCGCAAGAGATTCATTATCATGACGTAGATTTCCTGTATAACCCACCGGCGCGGAAAAAACATTAAAAGTCACTTTGCAATCGTTAGCGACAAGTTCATCGGCCACGTCATTGACCTCATCAATATTATCCCGTGTAAATGTATAGACAAAGACCGCCCGCGGATCGTTTTTGTAATTTTCAATCTGTTTCTTCAGAAGATTTTTTGCTTTTCTGATTTTCAGACTCGTTTCATCATTGCCCCAAACGGAAATATGCAGTTTATAACCGACCGATTCCGGAATTTTTTTAAAGCCATTCGTGGCAATACTTCCCATCGGCATTTCCTGATAACACACATTCAGCAACTCCGGCACCAAAGAAGGCTCCGCACCTGCCAGAACAACGTAGGTAATGCCTCGTGATTTCTCTGCACGCATCAATTCAAGCCACGCCTCCACATCGCCGACTTCTTCGGCGAATTGCTTTTCGCCTTCATAATAGTAACAGCCGTCGCAGCGGATATTACAACGGTTGGTCATATCGTAGGTCGACTCGCGCAGAAAAAAATACTTTCTCACCTTCTCCCAGCGCGCTTTGACTTCCGGATGGGCTAAAAGTTCTGAAAATTTGGGTTTGACCGACACCGAATTTGTCTTGTTGTTAACCTGATTGGACATCTCAAATTCTGTCAATTAATGTCTGACCGGAAGCCTTTCTCTAATATAGTCGGAAATCAGACGAATGGTTTTCAATTTTGGATAATCGTCCTCGTCTATTGCAATCCTGTACTCATCTTGCAGGACCAGAGCAATGGTTGCCAAGTCCATGCTGTCAATGCCCAGTTCATCCACCAGATCCATATCCGGATCAAATGTATTCATGGTCACATCTTCCAGTTTCAGCTCATCAATAATGATTTCGGCTACGCGCCGTATAATGCCTTGAATGTCGTGACTTGCAGGCATCACTACCCTCCTTAATATGCTTATTTAAATTTATTTTATCTTTTTAGCGGTTATCATTCCGCTGCTTACAACAGTTCCTTCACTTACTACTTTAAAATGAAACATAACGTCATCACCCATGTCTTCGTCTATTATACTTACGGCAAGTTTTTCTCCGGGCCGTACCGGCTGAGTAAACCGGACTCTTCTGAACGTATGATATTGTAACTGTTCTCCCTGTTTTTGCGCCTCCTGAGTAATGGTCTCTTTCACCAGATGAACCAAAGCAATTCCCGGAAGAATCGGCTCACCGGGAAAATGTCCCGAAAACCACGGGGAATCAGCCGGAACTTCCGCTAAAGCTTCAATATAATTACTATTTGTTTGCTTTAATTCTTTTATTAAACTCCATTGATTTCCCAATCACTCTTCCTCTCTGACCGACGTTCGGGTTACGGACATACAAAATAGTATAAGTTCATATCACTGTTTGATTTTTCAATCAAAATATTTTTTCAACATCAATAATATTTTAATAATAGCTACTTAATTATTCACTATAGTCTCCCATAAACTCGTCTTGGATTTTAGGACACACTGGGACACACATTCCCATGAGTGAATGCACCAATTTTAAATCCCATTGGAAAAGATTTCTCATGAAATAATTATACTCAAATAATGCTTGTAATAAAAGCAGCTGTTATTTATAAGTTTGACCAAGATTATTTCTAAATTTTTACTACCATCATATCAAAAAAAGGTTTTAATAAAATAATGATGCGCAACAGTAAAAAAACCACTCTTCCCACAAAAAGGCAGGCAGCAAATATCGAGCATGGTTCGGGAAAAGACTCTTTTTTTTCTTTGAGCCCTGCATTGAAAGCTTTAAAAGCCGTGCTGGCCTACAAAGTATTTGATAAACACACTCCGTTATCGGTAACGTTCGGAACGACCAACCGTTGCAACTTCAGTTGTCAGACCTGCGCGATTCAATCCTCTGTCAAACAGGAAATTCCCCATGATCGTTTTATGTCGATCATCGATGAGGTGGCTGAAGCAGGAGCGATCCGTGTCAGTTTTACCGGAGGAGGCGAACCCATGATGCGTGATGATATCGGCGAACTAATCCTGCGAGCCAAAAAAAACGGATTAATCGTCGGAATGGTCTCCAACGGTTTTTTTATTGACAAAAAGCTCGATCAAATTCGTAATCTCGACCTTTTATTGGTCAGTTATGACAAGTCCAAACAACACAAACAGAAGGACATCCCTGTTTTGGATAAAATTCTGGAAAATGCCGTCTTGGCCAAAAATAGCGGTATTCCTGTATGCCTCCAATCCGTCCTTATAAAAGATACATGTCTGCATATTGAAGATTTCTTTTCCATCTCGCGACAACATGGTTTAGCGCTCTCCCTGCAATCCTTGGAAAAATGGGATCAAAGCGCCGTTCCCGCTGAAATTATACCCAGCCGTAATGAAATGATCTCTGCCATTGAAAAAATTCTGATGGAAAAGAAGAGCAATCACAATATTCTCAATTCGGAACGATATTTTAAACTGCTCGCCAAATACTGGCCGCAGCCATTCCATGATGTCAATTGCATGGCCGGAGTTTTTTATGCCAGTGTCGACATTGACGGTGACCTTTATTCCTGTACGCCGCTCATCAAACAGGTTTCAGCCGGCAATTTGATCGATCAGCCCTTTGGCTCTTCTTTTCAAAAATTGTCTATTCCACACTGTCCAGGATGTCTTTGGAGTTGTCATCATGAACTTAACAATATTTTTTCCATGAACATAAGCGCATTATGGAATTTATTACAGTTCTCCAAAAACAAACTGGTTTATCGCTAACAGCATTAAACTCCTATAATAAATTCAATTCCCATCCTTTAATTTACTTCGTTAGTTAACTAAAATGTGAATAAAGGATAACCTATGCTACGATTTCTTATGCAATAAAATCTTAGGAGGTTGGCATAGGATTTCAAAAGGCGGGCTTTGGTTCATTTTAGCGTTTCACTATCATTATGCTTCTTCCAATTAAACCGGCTAGTGGAACAATTTTTAAATCTTTCTCTCCAAGCCCCTGCAATATTTTTTCAACTTCAGACAACAAAATAAGGTTGTCTTCTTTGCTGCGGGCAGGAATATCGTGAAGCAAAATTATATCGTTCCTCTTGACCTTTTTAAGAATTCTCATGCTGAGATTTTTAATGCGGCGATTGCCGCAGTCAATGGCACGACAACTGAACGTCACACAAAACATTCCCAGTTCATTGAGCACTAACGGCAGTTTAGGATTGATGATTCCCACTGGCGGCCGGAAGGCTAAGGTATTGATATCCATTTGCTGTAAAATTTCCTGAGTCCGAAATATTTCCTGATGGAGATACTTGTAACTGCCCGTCATCAGAAAAGGATTATGATGAAAGGAGTGATTGCCGATGGTATGGCCGCGGGCGATTATCTCCTTGATGATATCCGGATGCTTCAAGGCGTTGATCCCGGAAACAAAGAAAGTCGCTTTCGCGGAATACGTATCCAGCAAATCAAGCATCTGTCTGGTTGTCGGCTCGGCAGGACCGTCGTCAAAAGTAAGCGCAACAAGATTTTTGCCAGTGTTGCCCCGACTGATTACCGGCAGATAAAAACTGCTTTGCGGCAAAAATGAAGCGGTAACACAAAGAAGTATATAAAAAAGGGCAATAGCTGCCGCAAGCAGCGGATTAAAGAAAATGACCAAAGCGGCAACCGATAAAAGAACTATTCCGGTGAGTTGAGCGGTACTTAAAAACGAAAATTTGTTTTTCATTTATGACTCTTTAAAAACGTAGTCCGGATTTTTAACCCCGTCAACGCGCAGCTAATAACCTGAATAACCTAAAGGTCACCATGGGGTCACACGAGCTATGCGCTGTGGGTTGTTGAAACATCTCTATTTAAGGGGCTGTTCAAATACCCTAAAGGGTACTATAGAATGCTCAAATGCAAGGCGCGCAAAAAACGAACCGCGAGGCGTATATAGACACGCGTGACCTTTAGGTTATACGTCGAGCGGTGCGGCTTGCAGCGCAACACAGCAGACCATGCTGCCCTTTAGGGTATGAGCGTTTTTCAACAGCCCCACTGTCTTTACTGAATCAGATACTCCCACAAAGGACCGGTAAAACCACGTCTGTATAATTTTGGCAAAATGCGCGTGGCCTTGGCTTCACCGGCTCCGATCAGCCAGTTCAACCGGCCATTGGCGTGTTGCTCTACCGTCCTCATAATTTCGTCAACGGCAATTCCCTGCGAACGGTAAAAAACAGGGGGAAGGATATTCTGCCCCTTGAAAATCTGACCTTCTTTCAGAGCAACATCATACAAAGCCGTATGAGGATATATACGGACACCGCAAAAAAAGAAAAATACCGCTCTCCCCAGTTTGTCGATTCCGGTCAGTGTTGTTTGCAGGGTTTCTTTGTTTTCGCCGGGACCACCCAGTAAAAAATAATGAGCGATATGCAGTCCGGCGTCAAGCGCCTCTTGATGCGCAGCAAAAACATCGCTTGATGAAAAAGGTTTTCGCAAATTAGTCAGGACAACATCGGATAAAGATTCCGTTCCGAACTCCACATGCGTTAATCCGGCCTCCGCCAGACGCTTAAAGTAGTCAACCGGAGGAATGGTGGGCGCAAAAAAACCTCCCCAGGGGATGGAAATACCTTCTTGAATAAAAGCTTTCGCTACTTGAGCGCTGTGTTCATAACTGGCGTTAAACGCGGAATCAGTGATAAAAATATATTTGGCGCCGGCATCCTGTAACTTGCGGGCGTTTTTGGCAATTTCGCTCGGCTCATCAAAACGCATTCTGCCGCCTTCAATGTGCGGATAAGTACAATAACTGCAATGGAAAGGACAACCTCTTTTTGTTTGCAGATTCAGCATGCCCCCATAAGCAAGATAAAAATGTATGAGTCGATTTTCCGGATCAAAATATCTGCGGATGACACCCTCGTAAGGTTCGTAAACGATTTCTGTTTTTTCTTTCGTCAATACGCCGGGTATTTTGCTGACATCTGCATTCTTCTCCAGCGCGTCAAGAAGGAGCGAGAACCGTTCGCCCTCGCCGACAATGCCATAATCGGCATCCAGCACTTGCATGAATTCAACAGGAAATATCGTAAAGCCGCTGCCCCCCAAGATGATTCTGGCTTTTGAATTTTTTCTAATTAGATGAACAAGATTTTCATATTCCGGCAGGAAACTGCGGCAGTTTATCACCTCGGTGTTGTCAATATTTCTGATGGATACCCCGACAAAATCAGGAGAAAAATCCCTGATCATCGCTTCCAGAAATTCAGGACTGGAAAAATCGTTGAGATCAATGATTTTTGTCTGATGGCGTGAACCCAGGCAACCGGCCACATAATCCAACCCCAGCGGATATACCGGATACGGGACTCTTAAAGTGTTTGCCGAAATAAGCAGTACTTTCATAATAGATATAAAGCAGGCAATGCATGTCATCAGGATGCATCACGCTAGCAGCAAATTAGCTTTTCTTTTTTTGATTCTGTGAAATGTGTGTGGCCAGGGTGCACACGGAAGCAAAAACCTTTACGCCCAATTCCTTGTTATCGATCTTGACGCCGTAATCTTTCTCAATCATCATCACCAGTTCCAGCACGTCAATCGAATCAATGCCCAGATCACCGCCGACGAGGCGCTCGTCGTCTTTGATGTCTTCTGGTGTCACGTCTATCAACCCCAGTGTATCAATAATTTTAACTTTGAGTTCGTTTATCATCTGTTCAATGTTACTCATCGAGTACTCCTGTTTTCAATATTTCAATCCGGATTTGAAGCGATTTTTTTTGCCTCATCTCCGAGAATTTTCTCCAACACCACCCTCACCACATATTTTCCGAGCGTTTTCGCATATTCGGGACCGGTAAGATACATGCCAAGCATCATGATCAACCACGAAAAACCGTAAGCCAGAGGAATGCCTATAACACCAACCATCGGTTTTCGCAACTTGGCAGCAATGACGCCGACGATAAAAAATAACGGTATGACAATGATATAACTTACAACAATCAACAAAATACCGATTGTCACACTAAGCGTATGTTTTTCTTTCAGAACACTTATATCGGCGCATTCACTTATCGCTGCCCTGCAAAATTCTTTCCGGGCGAAATACAGCGCCGCTTTTTTTATGATGTTCAAAATAGTTCCTGTAAAAAAATAAACGCCGGCATTTTAACGGTAATTCAAAAAAGAACCGACGAGGCGCATCACCTTTCCATGATCCCGCCGATTGAATATTTCGAACGGAGCGGATAATCTTTGTAGGCGATATCCTTAAAAACGCCTACGCGAGCCTGTCCAACCGTGTAAATTAATTCATTATCCACATAAAGGCGCCCGTCGCCAATGACGATACTTGCACCGGATTCCTTCAACATCGAATAACGCCGCACATCAATTTCAAAGCGAACACACCTGTTAAAAGGACGAATCTGGCCGTTGAAAGCAACGTCGCCGCAACCCAGCGCCCTACCCGTCCCCAATGAACCTCTCCACACACAGAAAAAACCAAGCAATTGCCATAAGCCGTCCACTCCGAGACATCCGGGTTGCACTGGATCACCTTTAAAATGACACTGAAAATACCAGGCATCCGGTCTGATATCCTGTTCAGCGATTATTTTACCCTTCTTGCCGTCGCTTTCAATTAATAATATGCGATCAACCATAAGAAAAGGCGGCGCTGGAAATTTCGCGTCAAAATGTTCTGGAGGATCATCAACCAGTTTACCGTAAGCAAAAGCGAGAATCTCTTCAAAATTAAAGTGGTCTCGTTTTAAAAATTCCTGATATTTCATAATTTTTTTCTCTATTAATTGAATTTGGCTCTGCAAAATATTGTAAGGCCGGATTTTAATTCTGCTTTAGGTCAATTATAGGAAAAGGGTGCTTTTGTCAAAAGAAAAAAGGGGAATTTACGCTCGATAATTTATTCGATAATTTCATAGCGACAAAAACAAAATTAAGTTATAGAGCATCCAACAGAAAATGAAGAAGGAGATATTCAATGAACAGATCAGCTCTTCACAAAATCAGCTACGGCCTCTACATCGTCACGTCCGGTCAGGACGGTAAATTCAACGGTCAGATCGCCAACTCCATATTTCAGGTCACATCCAACCCGGCAACTGTAGCCATCAGCATCAATAAAGAAAACTATACGCATGAATTAATCAAACTCAGCCGCAAATTTGTTGTTTCCATTCTTTCCGAAGAAGCACCCATGACTTTCATCGGCCTTTTCGGCTTTAAAAGCGGCCGCGACGTCAATAAATTGCAGAACATGAAGGTAAAAACCGGCGTGACCCAAGTGCCGATTGTTCTGGACAACAGCGTGTCATACATCGAAGTCGACATGCAAAAAGAAATGGATTGCGGCACGCATACCATTTTTGTGGGTAATATCGTGGATTGCGATGTAGTCAGCGATGCCACACCCATGACCTACGCTTATTATCAGCAAGTTAAAGGAGGCAAATCGCCGAAAACAGCACCTACCTACTCCAAAGAAGAACCTTCCGCCGCCGCATCTCAGGCTGCAACGACTTATGTTTGCAGTATCTGCGGCTACGTTTATGATCCGGTCAAAGGCGATCCGGATAACGGCATCGCGGCCGGAACAAAATTTGAAGATCTGCCGGATTCCTGGACATGCCCAATCTGCGGCGCGGATAAATCAAAATTTGAAAAGGAAAAATAAATAATCGTTTATAAAAACAGTTGTCGCGGGAAAAACAGTAGAAATGTTTTTCCCGCGTTCGCATTGATTGAACTGAAACTCGACAGAAAATTAATCTTGAAAAAATATCCTCATTGAATATCCGGTAGCTTTAGAAAAATATCCACAAGTTCGGCATCGAACATTTTTTCCCTCTGCTCTTCAAAAAATTGCCGTACTTCTTCCCTGTTCCAGGCCTTACGGTAGGGCCGGTCTTCCGTCAGCGCGTCATAAACATCAGCGATACAAATGATTCTGGCAAACAGCGGAATGTTTTTTTCTCCGAGACCTGCCGGATAACCTGTTCCATCCCAGCGTTCGTGATGATGCAGAATCCCCGGAAGAATCGTTTCATAGGAAGGGATGGAAGCAATAATATCCGCTCCAGTCTGAGAATGTTTTTTAACAACGGCAAATTCCACATCGGTCAGTTTGCCCGGTTTATCCAGAATCTGTTCCGGTACGGCGATTTTGCCGATATCGTGGAGAATCGCGGAAATGGTCAGAACGCGCATCTGATTATCACTTAAATGAAGCCCGCGACCGATAGCTTCAGCAAATTTGGTAACGCGCTCACTGTGGCCTGCCGTCCACGGCGACTTGGCGTCAATCGCCCTGGTCAGAGCGATCAATATTCCGATCAGAATATTTTCTCTTTCCTTTGTTCCGTCAATAATCCGGGAAGCCATCGTATTGAGGGCTTCCGCGAGCATGCCTATTTCATCCTTCCGGCCGCTTGTAAAACGGCGTTCGTATTGTCCCGACGCTATGATTTCCGCCTCCCTGGAAAGTTGCTCGATAGGCCGCGCTAAAAGGAAACTGAATATCTGTCCCAGCGTGCGCGAAATAATCAGCAGAACAATAAAAAAAATGATCGCCTTATAGATATTTTCCCGCAGAATTTTGAGGACACCCATGCGATAGATATCGAAAGAGATAAGTTGAGTATAACTGTGCCCTTCAGGGCTGATATCTATTTTTACATTGACCTTATCTTTGGCTCCATAGAAGAAGCGCGACGAGGTAGTTATTCTTTCTTTTTTTGCTTTCTCCAGCGATCTCGCAAAAACAGGATTGCTAATTTTTTCTGATTTAACTAATCCCTTTTCATCCGTATAGGTGTGCTTCCATGCTCCGCCATCTTGAAAATAAAGATCAAATTTTAACGAAGGGAAAATAACCTGCATAACTTTCGCCGCGTTAACCATGTTCGTCATCCGCTGGTCAATAAATTTAAGAAGCTCACCCTGATGTTCATTGATATTATCTTTGGACATATAATCCAGATACTCACCGACAGATTCGGAAGCCAGCTTAATGAATGTGTTTGTTGAAGAAACGGCTAGATAAATAAAAACAGCGTAGCCGATGACAATGCCGAAAATTGTAAAGGAGAGCGTTATTCTCCTTGCCAACGATGGTTTCCAGAAGAAAAAAAAATCTTTTAAAGCTGATTTAAATGGACTGTTTGTCATAAAAAAATGCTCTTAAAAATATCCTTAGCACATTAAACGACTAGTTTGCAGATCATCGAGAAATTCGGATGGTGCATTGCCGCTGGTAATCAATAGGTTATCCCGTGCGCGGGTGCAGGCAACATAAAGTAAATGCCGCTCCGTGTTATAGACTTCTTCCAGATCGGCATCGTCACTAGCCATTTCAATTCGTTCCTGAAGCGGAATAATCTCATCATCACAGGCCATTACACACACGGCACGAAATTCCAGACCCTTTGCCAAGTGCATCGTACTAATAGAAATATGACCGCCGGCTGTTTCGACTGTATCATCAAGAATATGATACGGGACTTTTAACTTCTCAACAGCAGATTGTGCTCGCGGCAGTTGAGCGCTAGAGCGGACAAATATGCCGATTTCATGCGGTAATGTACCTTCTTTAATTCTTCCCGCAATCCATTTAGCAACCGTATCTATTTCCTTTTTCTGCGAGTCAGAAACCATAATAGCCGGATTAGGTCCATTGAAAACGGAAACTATGCCGCGACGTTCTTCAGTATTGCCGTCCACATCAGTTATTTCTTTCCCCAAAAGACGGTCGGCCTGCATACGAATTTGATGTGATGTCCGATAATTGATTCTTAAAGTGCGGGAACGTCCGCGAATATCAACGCCCAGCGATTTCCAGGAAAAAGGCTGTTGGAAAATTCTCTGCCCCAGATCACCGGCAAAGAAAAGACTATTCTTGCGTCCCGCGCCGAGAGCGGAAAGAAACCGCAATTGAGAAATGCTGACGTCTTGCGCTTCATCCACAACGATATAATCAAATGGCAGTTTTTTACTTTTCTTGAAATGAGCGGCCAGACGGGTGAAGATTTCTGCATAAGTTAAAAGTTTCTTCGTTTGAAGCTTTGTACGAACTTTTTCAAATATTGACCAGAGAATACCGCGTTGCTTTTCCGGTAGCCTTGATTTCCGTCCCAGTCTCTTGGCATCGCGGTATTCTTCCCAGGTATTCAATTGCCAGGCATTCACCACATCCTTCCATTCAGTAATCAAAAAAGATAACGGGAATTTATGATCTGGAACATCCTTCGACGCCTCTTTCATGATCTTGGCAATTTCCCCATCGGATACAATACGTGTGCGACCATTTTTCGCTTCATAAAGTCTCAAGCCGATTTCATTGAGAGCAATGCATTCCAGCCGTTCTCCAATTCGGGGAGAATTACTGATAAGACGTCTCATTCTTATACGCAGAGCATTAGCCAGAGTATTGGAAAAAGTAGTCAGAAGTACCCGAGCCTCGGGATTGGAGCGCGACAAAAAAACAGCCCTATGCAAAGCAACAATTGTTTTACCTGTGCCCGCTGAACCGGATACTCGAGCAGGACCGCCATAGTCTTTTTCCACCATTTGCCGTTGCGCCGGATGGAGAAAAACAATCCATTTCTCCCACGGATATTCCAAAGCACGTTCCAGCTCTTCAATATTGTGCATAGTGCGGAAACGACGCTCAGCATCGGGATGCTTAAACGGATCTGAACCGACCACAGCAGGAGGAATGATTTGTGGTAGTGTTCCGGTAGCCAGACACAGCAACGCTTCCGCTGCTTCTCCAGGCAGATGGTCGGCCAATTCCAGAATTGTATCCTCGTTGGCTTTGCGCACATCATTCAGCCATTCAGGCGGCACACCGTATTTCAGCAGTTCCTCATCAGAATAATTGGCAAATAAAAACGGTTTTACCGGAGCAGAAGGCTTTTGCACTTCTGTATATTGAGGAATGATTATTTCTTTGACGGTTTCTCGAATTTCAACCAGTTGCGCGGCACCGGTCTGGGGATGGGTTTCCAGTTTGCGGCATTCGGCCCATTGATAGGCGTTGTCGTGATGACCAACATAACACAAAAGAAGACTGTCTTCTGTTTTATGAACAATCAGACGTAAATCGCTGCTTACACGCAAAGACCAGAAGCGTTTATCTTTTACCTTTTCCAGCTTATGAAACTGCATCCCCGGATTGGCAGGATTTACTTGCAGATCAAAAGCAGTTGTCTTTACTGCTTTCTGCTCTTCGTTTGTCAGTTTGGATAAACTATCTGTAAATGTATCAGCGATGCGGAAGTTCATTAATTAAGGCACCCCTCCAACAGGTATTTTCCCATAGTTAATGCGCGTTAACAAATCATTAATATCAATCCCAGGTGGTATTGGCTTAAAATCATCTAATGTTTGCTGGTGTCTAAGTTCTTTTAATTGATGATCCCTAAGCGCCTTCAATGCCAAATCCATTGTTAAGAAAGTTGTATTTTTTCCCCCTTTAATTCTTAAAGGATTCATGGTTTCTGTTTTTGATGGTCGGACAATTCTTGAATCACCATATTTAGGATTGTTCACTTGAATAACGTAACAGTGTAGATCACGAGCCGTTGCTTCCACGATGCTTGAAAAATAGTTGACATCACTATTACATTCTATTGCCACAATGAAATCTGCCTTACCTTTAAAAATACTACGATCCTCAATATTTGTCAGCTCGTAGCAATTATAAACCGCAAAACTTGCTCCACGCCAACGTATCAGTTGATAAGGATCACGTGCTTTTTTGTTTTGTCGAGGTATTTTCAATCCGAGTTTCTTAAGCTCATCTATTTCATCTGGGGAATAGATGCGTTTTAGACGTCGAAATGTCATACACGCTGTATAATTTTTACCATTTTTATAAGGAAATGCCGATAATACTTCGTTTAAAGCAACTTTTTTTCTGTTTATTCGATGCTCAAGACCGCAAATTATACCAATGTTGTGCTTTCTTGCCCAAGCTACAATCATTGGTTCCCAGTCATAAGGAATACTGATTTCTGGAAATATAACCAGATCGATTTTGTTTTTCCGAGAACGATTCTTTGAGATATCATTAAGAAGCTTTGATAACAGCCTCATGCGTGATCTGGTTAATATAGGTTTTTCAAGGCAACTCGCATATATGTGTTTTTTTAGGACCGGAATATTTGCAATTGCAATCCGAATTGTTTTATGAAGATCTGGTCGCCTAAGACCAATTTTTATTTCATCAAAAATAGGCATCTTATGTTTCCTTAATTACTTCGGCATATTCCCAATCTATTTCCTGCACTGAATTACCATTAATAGTTTCATATATCTCACTTGCAAACATATATTTCTTACGATGTTTTAACTGAATATTTTCACCGTTTGCTAACATCATACATTCATCAAAATTAACAAAACGTGGCGACCATTCCATTTTATCATGATCTATCTCAACTCTTTTATCAGCAGTATGTGCGATAAGCGGGCCTGTATATTTTGTATAATTTATTAATGGCAATCTAACAAAATGGTGCCTAATGAGATTTGCTTCTCTAAATGCATGTCGAGACATTCTTTCGACATTCTTGGTTAATTCAGTATAATCATCACTTAATGCGTGTGTCATTTCTATGCATATATCCAAGTACTCCTTCAGGTTCTCAACGAGGAGATTAGAAACTGTATTTGATCGATTTCTAAAACAGATACGTTTGATAACAGAGTATAAATATCTTTTAAATTTATTTGCAGCTTTCTCGTCACCTGCAATAAGAAAAAAAGTTAGCACTCTTTCCCATAGGTCAGAGAAATCTATCGCTCTTTGCCCTTTGAAGAATTTATGTAGGCCGACTCCGATTTTAGGATTATGACGCTCATCTGTATGTAAATATATGATTATCTGGCGAGCTAAATGTTTAGCAAGCTCATAACGATTTTCAACAAGACCCTTGACGTTACGGAATTTGTTAACTGAACCTTCATATAAGAGATCGTATGCGACATCTTCAAGAGAACTTTCAGTTTCATCCACAGGCAGTAGCCGAAAGTCACTTACGTTTTCCTCCAACTTCTTTTTGAACTTCATTAAACCAGCAATTGAATGCTTAGCATCGAAGTATTGAAGGATGCATTTACTCTGCTGTAGAAATAGCTCATTATATGAAACAATTTTGTAAGTATTGTTTTTTGAAGGTTTCAGTATTCCTTCTTTTACGAACACCCGATCCAAAATGAATCCGACAGGATCACCTTGACTTGAAGGATCATCTTCCACCGGAAAAACCAACAATATGTCATCCACATAACGACCATAATATGACGGCTCAATTAAAGACTCTATTTTTTTGTCTAATCTTTTGAGATGCCAGTTTGCAATTAATTGTGAGGAACACAAACCGATTGGTATTCCCGCCTCAGGTGAATCTATATTATGTGTAATTTTAAGCAGTGGATTAATTACTTCTCTATATTTAAAGCAAATTGCCTTCAGACAGCTAAGCAGTTTACTCGGTGCTACAATTTTTTCTCGCTGTTCATTAATATCATTTCGTGCTTTTGCTACTGTGCGAGCAATAGCACGATAATTAACAATGATACGATAATAAAATTCTTGTAAATCTAAACCAAGAATACAAACATTCTTTTTTTCATCAACTAAGAGTTGCTGCGCCCTTTTAATTCCTTCATCACGCCATTTTGTATATAATTCATGGTATTTAACATAGAGATTTGGTGAACGGTCATCTGTTTGCCCTACACTAGAATGGACGCGGTTACCATAACACTCATCGCCTAACAAACTATCAAGGATATAGCCTTCACGCATAATCCAAAGGACAGCTATTAAATGAAGTTCAATAGGCCCATCAAAGAAATAATTAACTCTGGTAACATTATATTTATTCGCAGAGGTCACATTGCTGATAAAATTGCCTTCCGTCTCAGAAGATAAATAGTTGTCATTGCCATTGTTCTCAATTTGCTTGGGAACAAGCCTAAAGTTAATCTCTGTTAACCATTTCTTAAACAATGGTTCTTGCAGTGGATTGTTGCTGTTTACAACACTTTTGATTCGCAAAAGGTTATTTTTAAACGAAGGGTTGCTCTCAAATTCAGCAAGATGTTTCCGAAGATGCAGATCTATGTTGTCATAGTAAACAAAACGTTTAAGTTTCTTGTAGGCCGTTATAAGGTGATCATCCTCAATATACATAAATTATCATATCTTTCCGTTTTTTATTCTCATCAACTACTTGTTACACCTTAAACACTTTCATGACTTCATCACCTAAATGATTGATGACTTTTACAGCGATGCGGCCGGATTTGGGTTTGTCGAAGGGGCGGGAAATATCGCTGTTTAGAGTCGCCCAGGCTTCTTCATTGATCTCAGCTTTTAGTGTGGTTTTTAATGCCTTATAGGGATCGTTTGCACCCAGGAAATAAGCATGACGGACGAAGAAGCTTTCTTCGTTATAATCAGTGTCGATAAACCAGCAGGCTATGCCTTCTGCTCCGTCGCTGCGGACTTCGCCAGTATTAGGATGAAAGACATCTACACCTTTAATCTTAATTTGAACCTGTCCATCTTTAGCATCCAGAATATCAATGTCCGGTTCACCGAAGATGACAAAAAGATTGCCTTTGCCGGTGTTTTTCAAATCGTCAGCCATGTGCAAATCCGCATTCATCCGGGCTTTGAGTACGGGAATACGTCCAAGCTTGTTGAATTCCGAAGAATGCGCGTCGTAGTTGAAAGCACAGGTAATGAGAACATCAAAATCGGCATCTCCCGCTTCACGGGCGGCAGCAACCAAATCAGGACGGGAAACTGTACTGAATTCGGGGCCGATGAAAATTGCTGCGCGTTTTTCGATGCCTGCCGCCACATTTTCACCCTCACCCTTACCCTCTCCCGTCAAGGGAGAGGGATTCTTTTGTGCGCCCTTTCTCTCTCCCACGCGGGGCGAGGGATTTACGGAAGCGCCTTCTATATACTTGCCTTCGGCGCAGATGTAGTAACCGGGCCAGGGTGTTAAAGATGTAAATACAATTTTATCTTCCTTGTGAGCCTGCTGGACACCTGCCACTTTAAGATTTTCCAGAATAATCTGTGTGAAGTCGCGCACGGTTCCATAAGCGCTCCCAGAATCTTTTATGCCGTCAATTAGTTCATCGTTTTCATTAACGCCTAGCACACGATGAGGCAAGAGACTTTCCACCGTGAAAGGTCCGGCAACGCGGACCTTCTTTTTGTCATCATAAGGTTTGTCATAGAGATATTCGGATTCGGCCTTGGCAGCTATTGAGGCGTCTATCTCTTTTTGGCGTTCGATGCGAAATTTCCACCACTGGGCATGAAGTTTCTTGGCGGCATCCTTCCATTTCTCTTCGGCCTCTCTTGGAATTTCCCATTCTTCCCATTTTTTACCAAGAGATTCATTAAGTTGTTTGCGGATGGGTTCTAGTTTTTCCTGCCACTTTTCAAAGATCACATCTATTTCCGTGTTGTTGGCGATGGATTTTAATGTAATGTGCGGTACGCGCTCATAAACGAAACCCTGTCGGATGTCACCATGTGTCGCTGCGCTGGATGGTGCTTTACGGCTAATTTCTGCTTCTTTAATTTGGCCATCTCGACTATCAGCTAACAGATAATATGGATAACGAGCACCCATAATGCGGGCACGCGCCAGCGCGAGCGCAACACGGGAGGTGTCTATTGTAATCCAGCGGCGCCCCCATTGTTCAGAAACATAAACCGTTGTGCCGGAACCGCAGGTGGGATCAAGAACTAGGTCGCCAGGATCTGTGACCATAAGAATGCAGCGTTGGACAAGTTTTTCTGCGCTTTGTACCACATAGAGCTTCTGCTCGGTAAAGCTACCTGTAAGCATATCGTCCCAAACGTTCGATACTGGCGAAACAGGGAAATCCAATATGCGTCTGACATATCGTAATGCCTTACCACCACGGGCCAACCGTGACGCTATGCCGAGTCGGTTGAGACCGATGGCATTAGTTTTCCATCCTCCAGTTCCAGGCGAATAAAACTCACCGCGAAAATTGTGGGGTTGGCGCGTTGTTTCTCCGCCAGATTGCGAGGTAATGTTATCGGATGTAACAAGATACCATCCGGTCGGAGCGTAGTCTCGACTAAAATCTTCATCAGCGGTAAGAGGTTTAACTGAAAGTCCATCGGGACTTTGCACTCTGTTATAAAGTGCTGCACCGGCTGTGCCTGCTATCTTCTGCGAAAAAAGCTGTCGATACTTCAGAGATTTAATGTTTTTAGCGTAGAACAACAGGAAATCACAGGTGCCCGCTAAGTGTTGAGCTGTCGCGCTAGTTGTTTTCACGACAATTATTTCAGACACACAATTTGCATCCCCAAACACCTCGTCCATCAATGCCCTTACCCGGTGGACATTCTCATCACCAATCTGAACAAAGATCGAACCGCTTTCCGTTAATAAATCCCTTGCCACAGTCAGACGGTCGCGCAGATAGGTCAAATAGGAATGAATGCCGTCGCGCCATGTGTCGCGGAATGCTTTTACCTGTTCCGGCTCACGGGTTATATGGTCGGCGTTGCCGTCTTTTACATCGCGGCTGGTGGTTGACCACTGAAAGTTGGAATTAAATTTAATGCCATAGGGAGGATCAAAATAAATGCACTGAACTTTGCCGCGCAAGCCTTCGCGCTCGGCAAGCGACGCCATCACCTGAAGGCTGTCGCCCAAAATCATACGATTCGACCAGTTTTGGTCATGCTGGTAGAAATCCGTTTTGGCGGCCTCTGCCGGAATACCGTTGAAATCGGCAAAAAGGTCGGCCTGTGTTTCGGCGGCCTGCTTGTCGGCGTCGGTACGTTTCAGCAGATCGTCAATGAGCACTTTCGGATGAACTTTTTCCTGAATATAAATCGGCGGGACATTAACTACCAAATCCGACCAATCCTGCTCGTCCTTTCCGCGCCAAACCAATTGCGGGTCGAGGTCATGGTTGCGGTTTGCTTTTTCTTCATCAAGACCTTTAGCGCCTCGCGGCAGAGTAACTTTCAGCGGGTCCTGCGCTTCTTTTTGTAAAACAGATTGAAACTCGGCGGTGGGAATGTTTTTGCGCGTGGCTTCATCATGAATGAGAGTTTCCACCTGTTTATTGTTGTTTGTTTTCTTTGCAGCCATTTTCTCTACCTTTCAGTTTTCTATAACATCCCAAAGCCTGGCTTTTCTGTGTTGTTCCAGCATTCTATCCCCAGATCAATTCAACTATATAAAAAGCTTGACTTTCATAAGGCAATTTGTCAAGATGCAGTCAATCCGGTTATCCGGAGGTGGATGGCGAAGCCATCGGAAGGCCCGTAAGGGCCTTTTTTATTTTTACCTCAAATAAACTTTTTCCCAAAGCAGCGTTGCCCTTCACGATCATATTTATCTTGTAAAATATTAATGACCTTTTCACCAAAAGGCAGAACGCGTGCTGTCTCTATGCCTTGTTCCCTCAAGATTTCATTGCGGCTTGAATGAGCTATCAAATCACAAAGCTGAAGACCGGCTATGTTATTCGCCTTCGTTTTTACTTTCAATTGCCTGCTGGTGAAACGCGCCTGAAACTCTTCCTGCGCAACATAATCCGTTCCATTTGTCCATAGCCGCTCGAAGGAATCTTTTAATCGCCTGTCCTCTTTTCCACCTCGCGATTCAGCCATAGCATCGCCACAAGCACTGTTTCTTTTTAAAAAAAACATAAAACGCTCCAGCAAG
>DJVN01000118.1 GCA_002441205.1 Syntrophaceae bacterium UBA6255
TATACATTCTAACAGTTCTATTTAAGGTTAAGTTGTTGGAACTGTTCAATAATCCGCTTATGGATCATCCATTCGTTTCTCAATTATTTCATTAGGCCGCTTTTCTCGTTTTTCCGGATCAGGCGTGTAATTTGAGTCCCAGCGCGTCAACAACTTTCAGGACGGTTGACAATTCCGGGTTGCCTTCCGCTGATAAGGCTTTGTATAAACTTTCCCGCCCCAAACCGGTCTTTTGGGTGATCTGAGTCATGCCTTTGGCTCTGGCAATATCACCGAGCGCAGCCGATATTAATTTGGGATCGTTTTCTTCCAACGCGGCTTCCAGATAGGCTTTGATGTCGTCTTTTGTTTTTAAGTGTTCAGCGGCATCCCACCCCACGGTTTCGCGGTCAGGATTTCCTTGACACGCGTCACCGAGTTTTTTATTGTTTTCGCCGTGTAAACCCTTGGTATACAAACCAAAGGGCTTTTTGCGGTGCAAATAAAATAGAGTAAATCATACAAAGGAGGTTGTTCATGTTCCAAACGAAGCTTACAGACATGTTAAATATTCAATACCCGATTATCGGCGGGACCATGATGTGGATTTCATCGGCGGATTTTGTGGCGGCTATTTCCAATGCCGGAGGCCTGGGGATTATCGCATCGTGTATGTACAAAACCAGAGAGGACTTTGCCATGGCGCTGGATCGCATTCGTGAATTGACGGACAAGCCGTTCGGCGTCAACATTAATTTTTTCCCGACCATGCAGCCCATCGATAATAACGAATATCTGGATGTCCTGCTTGAAAAGGGCGTCAAGATTGTGGAAACGTCGGGGCACTCGGCGCCGGAAGCAATGTGCAAACGTTTTAAAGAAGCCGGTTTGATATGGATTCACAAGTGCGTCGGTGTGCGTTATGCCCAGAAAGCGGAGCGTCTCGGCGCGGACATTGTGACGGTTGTCGGTCAGGAAAACGGCGGTGCAACCGGGAAGCTGGATATCGGAACAATGGTTTTAATCCCCAAGGTTGTTGAAAGTGTCAAAATTCCGGTCATCGGCGGAGGCGGTGTTGCCAACGGCGACGCGTTTCTGGCCGTTTTGGCTTTGGGAGCGCAGGCTGTTATTATCGGGACCCGCTTGTTAATGACCAAAGAAGCGCCGCTTCACGACAAATTAAAACAGGCCCTTATTAATGCCAGCGAACTGGATACGATGCTGATTATGCGTCTTCTGGACGCCACCCACCGCGTGTGGATTAACAAGGCGGCCAAGCGGTGTCTCGAACTTGAAACCACCAATGGCGATATTGTGGAAGTTTTGGACATTGTTTCCGGCGCGCGAGCGAAGATGATGTATGATCAGGGCGATCTGGATGCGGGAATCATTTCCTGCGGACAGAGTGTCGGTCTGGCGCATGATATTCCGACCGTCAAGGAACTGTTTGATCGGATGATTGCTCAGGCATCGGTCCTCGCCAAAAAGTTGGCCTCGTAGCTATGTGAAGGTGCGAAAGAACGCCACATCGGGTATGTCATTATCAATCAAACGCTCCTCCCAATGCGGGATCGTTGAAAATGCCGGATTGTCTTTTGAGGATGACGTGATTTTCGATCTTCTGAGTTTGGCGCCGGTTGGTATTTTAAAATGGTTTATCCAGCTTACTTGGGCTATACTCTGCATATGTCGCAATACAAATTCTTTGACCATACGGCGGATATCGGCGTTGAAGATCTGCCAGAAGAAATAAATTAATCATAACATAAAAAACAGGTTCTAAATTCCTCAATAAAAAAAGCTTGACAATAGTTAGATGTCTAACTAAAATTACGTCATGGAACCCAAATTTATATTTTATCTGATCGCCAGAATACACGAACAATTTAATAGAAGCATTATTAAGGAATTGAAAGCGCATAAAATCCATGATCTGGTGCCTTCTCATGGAGACATTTTGTATATTTTAAGCCTGAGTAAAAGATTGACCATGAATGAACTAGCCAAGGCGATACACAGGTCAAAACCGACGGTAACCATTCTTACAAGAAAACTTGAGGCAGCCGGTTATATTCGTAAGGCCGGCAACGCGAATGACACCCGTTCTTTCCATGTGGAGCTGACAGAAAAAGGAAAAGGTTTAATCCCGATTCTGTATAAGGTTTCTGAAAAAATAATCAAGAAAACCTTTGCCGGTATTGATGACAAGCAAAGAACTCTAGGTATGGAGTTTCTCTCCAGAATAAAAAATAATTTATAAAGGTCCAGAGTATGTTTCCGTAAGCATTTTTAATTTGAGTATATAATTAGATATCTAACTAAAAGGAGAATAGATATGTATTTACAATTTAAAGAAGAATTTGAAAGGCCCTTGAATGAGATATATGCTTATTTCAAAACACCGGCAGCCTGGACAAGGCTTTATAGTTTTGGCGAACCTGTAAAGAAATTAAAAGATGACTGGTACGCTGTTTCATTGAATAAGTTCCCTTTTCCACTGGTTGCAAAAGTTGTCGAAGATCATAGTGAGAAGAAGGTGCGCTGGATATTCAGCCGCTTTTGGCGCGGAGTCGGAGAAGTTCACTTTTCCCGGATTGAAGGTAAAACAATAGTTGAAGGGTATGAATACATTGTGCCTCATGGATTATGGATTTTTGCGCCTCTTTTTGAAAAGTATTTGTTACAAAAAGGTTTTGTCGCAATCTGGGAGCGCGGCTGGAGGCGCTTGCGACGAAAGAATTTTATGCTGTGAAATACAAAAAAGGGACAGCTTTATTTTTAGTAAAAACTAGCCGGCGAATGCCGCACACGAATTTCAGCTAACGCACCGTTATAAATTTCTTTGCTGTTAGCTCCACTTGTTCAATAAGCAATATTCAGTTATACTCTCTACATGTCGAACTACAAATGTTTTGACCATACGGCGGATATCGGTGTTGAAATTACAGGCCGGACTAAAAACATGCTGTTTGTGAACGCCGCTGAGGCTTTGTTTGATGTGATGATGGGAAATCAAACGAGTCGGAAAGCAGCGCAACGACGAAAAACAATCATTATCGACGGTGATGATGTTGCGGATTTGCTGATTAATTTTTTGCGGGAGATTCTTTATCTGTTCAACGGCGAAAAGTTTGTAACGGGTAGTTGCGAAATAATAAAATTAACGAATAAAGGATTACAGGCACGGTTGACTGGAGAACCATTTAACAGCAACAAGCATTTGATTAAAACGGAAATTAAGGCGGTAACCTATTCCGGCCTGACGGTGGACAGAGTAAAAGCAGGTTGGAAGGCGAGGGTAATATTTGACGTTTGACAACCGCCTGTGTCCCCCGCTGGCGGGTCAGGGGGTGGACATTATTTGCAAAGAGATGCTTTAAATCATTTACATATTAACCGAATCTTATCCACCTCCGTCCCGAAGCAGCATTGGGACACCTCCGCCAGCGGAGGACATTAACTAGTGTAGTGTTTCATAAATAA
>DJVN01000089.1:0-24530 GCA_002441205.1 Syntrophaceae bacterium UBA6255
TCGGAATTAATGAAGTTGGAAAAATAGGGAACGCCATACTTTGCCGTCATTTCCCACAGATCATTGATGTTGTGATCGTCCCAGTTAAAATCTTTTGTTACATTGTAGGTCGGAATGGGAAAGGTGAAAACTCTTCCCTTGGCATCGCCTTCCGCCATAACCTGCAGAAACGCCTTATTGAAGAGATCCATTTCTTCCTGAAATTCCTTGTAGGTTTCTTTCTGCGGTTTGCCGCCGATGATGACATTCTGGTCCGCGTAATACTTAGGAACGGTAACATCCAGGGTCACATTGGTAAAAGGGGTCTGGAATCCAACACGCGTCGGAACATTGATATTGAAGATGAATTCCTGAAGCGCCTGCTTAATTTCTTTGATCGTCAAATTGTCGTAACGGATGAACGGGGCAAGCAAGGTATCGAAATTGGAAAAAGCCTGGGCTCCGGCTGCCTCGCCCTGCAGGGTGTAAAAGAAATTAACCACCTGCCCCAGTGCGCTGCGCAAATGATTGGCGGGCTTGCTTTCCACTTTGCCTGAAACACCCTGAAATCCCTGCAGCAACAGGTCGTACAAATCCCAGCCTACGCAATAAACGGAAAGAAGACTTAAATCGTGAATATGAAAATCACCTTCCGTGTGCGCTTTATGAATTTCCGGCGAGTAAATTTCATTCAGCCAGTATACTTTGCTGACTTCCGAAGAAATATAATTATTCAAACCCTGCAAGGAATAATCCATATTACTGTTTTCATTGATTTTCCAATCCAGTTTTTTTAAATACTGATCGACAAGATCCACTTCCATTCTATTGGCAATGTCTCTTAAGCGGGAATGTTGATCACGGTAAATGATGTATGCCTTTGCTGTCTTACGAAACGTGGAATTCAATAGAACTTCTTCGACAACATCCTGAATTTCTTCCACGGATAAAATTTTACTGTCAAAAAGCTTTTCGGCGAGATTTAAAACCTTGATCGTTAATTTACGCGCTTCTTTTATATCGAATTCACCGGTGGCAATGCCGGCTTTGGCTATGGCATTGGTAATCTTCTCCGCGTTAAATTTAACTAACCGACCGTCTCTTTTTTTGATTTTCAAATTCATAAAAAATACTCCATCAATGCAATTAAAAATAATATATAAGTAAAAACAAATAACGCTATATATTGGGGTGTTTTTGGATGCTACCACTATATATAGTAATTTTCAAGGAAATAATAAAATATTTTTCAGAAAATTATTCTTATTAAAACTCAAATGGATAGGTGGATTTTTTGATGAAATGATTGAAAAATTATAGTTTGTTATATTCTGAAAAAATCATTGAAAAAATGGCTCGTCCCTGCGTCGATGATCTCAGATCAGTAGAATAACCAAACATGGCATTGAGAGGAACTTTTGCTTCTATTTCGCTTACAGTTCCTTTGGGATTGACGGATTGAATTTCACCTTTTCGCGCGTTAATGTCACCGATCACCTCACCCATAAATTCACTGGGAGTGATGATATCAACCATCATAATCGGTTCGAGCATAATCGGATCAGCTAAATTGCACCCTTCCCGAAAAGCCGTCGAGGCCGCAATTTTGTACCCCTGGGCGGAAGATTCTCCTTCCCGGAAAGAACCGCCGGTTACCATGACACCGACATCCATGACGGGATAACCGTTTAATACGCCGTTCATCATGGCTTCTTTGATGCCTTCTTCAATAACATCGTAATATTCGGCGGGAATTACACTGTCATCAACATTAATAATGATTTCATTGCCCAAACCTCTTTTACGAGGAGTTAAAGAAATACGAATATGTCCGAAGAGTTTCTTTTCGCCCAGTTCTTTTTCAAATATGTTTTCATGCTCCACTTTCTTCTGAATCGTTTCTCGATAGACGACTCGTGGTCTTCCAACATTCACATGACAGTTGAACTCGCGGAATAAACGGTCAACAATGATTTCCAAATGCAGTTCACCCATGCCGGAAATGATGGTTTGCGCCGTTTCGTCTTCATACTTCACCTTCAAGGTGGGATCTTCTTCAACTAATTTATCCAGCGCTACCGCCAGCTTTTCCTGATCCGCAGGCGTCTTGGCTTCAATGGCCTGGCTTATGACCGGTTCGTAAAATTCTATCAGTTCCAACATAATCGGATGTTCTTCCGCACACAGAGTGTCGCCGGTGGTTGTTGTTTTAAGCCCCAACACAGCAATGATATCCCCCGCGGAAGCCGTGTCTATTCTTTCTCTTTTATTGGCGTGCATCCGTAAAAGGCGCGCGATTTTTTCCCGCCTTTTTTTTATGGAATTATAAATTTCATCATTAGCCTGTAATTTTCCTGAATAAATTCTCAGGTAAGTCAGTTTTCGTCCTTCATCGAGCATAATTTTAAACGCCAGAGCAGCCAGCGGCTCTTTATCCGAGCTTTGTCTTTTTTCTTCTTTTTTCGTCAACGGATTAATCCCCTTTACGGGTGGAATATCCTCAGGGGAAGGAAGGTATTTGATCACGGCATCCAAAACAGGCTGAATTCCCTTATTTCGTAATGCGGCACCACAAAGTACCGGTACTATTTTTAAAGAAATTGTCGCTTTTCTCAGCGCGTCTTCTATCTCCGCCACGGTAATGTCTTCACCACTTAGATACTTGTCCGCGAGATTGTCATCCACCTCGGCAAGCGTTTCGATCATTTTGTCGCGGTTCGATTTCATCTGATCGGCAAATTCTTCCGGAACATCCTGTCTGACAATTTCCATCCCAGCGGTTGAATCATTCCAGACAATCATTGTTTCATTAATCAGGTCAATCGCGCCTCGAAAATTATCCTCGCTTCCCGCGGGAAGCTGAATGGCCACGGGAATGGACGTAAAACGCGTCCGCATCATTTCAATCACGTTGAAATAATCAGCCCCGATTCTGTCCATTTTATTGATGAAGGCTATTTTGGGAACACCGTATTTATCAGCCTGGTGCCAGACGGTTTCCGATTGCGGCTCAACACCGCCCACCGCGCAAAACACGACAACCGCGCCATCGAGAATGCGCAGGGAACGCTCCACTTCAATGGTGAAATCAACATGTCCCGGCGTATCAATAATATGAACATCATGATTACGCCACGCGCAAGTCGTCACAGCGGATGTAATGGTAATACCTCTTTCCTGTTCCTGAGGCATCCAGTCCATAACCGCTTCACCGTCATGGACTTCTCCCATCTTGTAGGATTTGCCCGTATAATAAAGAATTCTTTCCGTAACCGTTGTTTTACCGGCGTCGATGTGAGCAACGATACCGATATTGCGAGTGCGGGATATTTTGGATTTTGATGCCATAAGATAAATAATCGATCTATTTTTCGGGGATAATGAGTTCCAAATCAGGAGCAAAAGCCTTGCGGGTGGAAATGTGACCTTTAATGGACGGGATTTCTTTACCTTCCACTAAAATTTTTACCTTCGTAATAACGGATACATTTTGAGTTAGTGAATTTGTTAAAGAATAAATTGTAGCCATTTCGGACGCGGAACTGCCTTCATAGGCTTTTAGCAAATCCTTATGGAAATTTACCGAAGCTACGCCATCATCCGATATTTTCACGTCTTTGACAGTAACCCCCTTGGGAAATGTATTCACCAATCCGTTTTGGGAGCCGTTCAGCAAAGCCTTAACAATCTCTTTCGCCTGTAAGGCATTATCACTTTCTTTGTTTACAAAACGTTTTTCAGATTTTAAAAAACGTTCCTGTGGATCGGAAAAATAAATTTTGGCAACTTGCTTTTCTTTCCGTTTCATCGCGTCCATATCAACCGGAGGAAATATGGCGCTGAACAACGTAACAAAGAAAATAACCAGCAAAACAATGCCTCCGCCGATAATAAGCGACAGATAAAATATTTTCGTCGATTTTTTTATTTTCTTTTCTTTGATATTTTCTGACCGTAATTGTTTCTTGGTCGACATCAGCATTCAACTCCTCTGAAAAACGTTGTCAACTTATGGTATTTTATTTTAACTGTCAAGAAGAACAAAATTTTGATTTATTCATAAAAAACCCCCCTGCCTGAGAAATAAAATATTTCAAAAAGCAGGGGGCTTTTTTAAACTTTTCTTTAGAAGTTTTCGGCAAGAACCTCATAATAAGCCTGCGGATGCCTGCAGGCCGGACATTCTTGCGGTGCTTCATTTCCTTCATAAATATAACCGCAATTAATGCAGTGCCACGTGACGGAAGCTTTCTTTTTAAATACTTCACCTTTGGCTATATTTTCCGCAAGTTTTCGGTATCTGTTTTCATGAAACTTTTCAACTTTGGCAATCTGTTCAAATGAACGCGCCACTTCCGGGAAGCCTTCTTCATTTGCCACCTTTGCGGCATCTGAATACAAAACCGTCCATTCCATTTTTTCCCCTGCCGCCGCCGCCTCAAGATTACTTTTTGTATCACCTATGACACCTGCCGGATAGGACGCGGTCATTTCAACCTCACCCCCCTCAAGATATTTGAAAAACACTTTTGCGTGTTCCTTTTCATTTTCCGCCGTTTCCAGGAAAAAGCGCGAAATCTGTTCAAATCCCTCTTTCTTTGCCGCGCTGGCAAAAAAAGTGTAACGATTTCTTGCCTGTGCTTCACCGGCAAACGAAGCCAGTAAATTTTTTTCTGTCTTGGTTCCTTTTATTGACTTGGCCATTTTTCATCTCCTTTTTTATATTTTTTAATATACTATTCATTGTTTTTCAACTTATCAATGGTCTTTTATTATTTTTTCCCCAATGAAAAAAGCTTCACCCAGATATTTTCCTACACTATGATAAGCACGATTTTCCGGAGCATAGATGACCGGTTGGATTTTCATGATATCGGGCAAACCGTCTTCTCCCAACATTGATTCTTCAACTTTGACATCCATAATCTCACCGATAAAATGAGTATGGATGCCAATTTCAACATGCTCCAACAATTTGCATTCCATAATCATTGGAAATTCCTTGATATAAGGAGCATCAATGTTTTCGCTTTTTACGGCCGTCATCTTAGCCCCCGCAAATTTATCGGTCTTTTTACCCGACGTCATGCCGCAATAATCTGCAATGACAACCTGATTCTCGGACGGAACATTAATCGTAAAAGCTTTTCTTTCCATAATATTATCATAGGTATATCTTGATTTTCTCAACGAAATGGCCACGGCAGGCGGCTGAGAACTGCAAATCCCTCCCCAGGCTACGGTGGCGGCATCCGGGTTGCCTTTTTTATCGTAGGTTCCTATTAGCCACACGGGAGCGGGATAAAGCAGCGTTTTGGCGCCGAAAGATTTTTTCATAAATTCTCCTTTTGAAAAATTAATAATGAACCGTTCTTGCTTGAATTTTGTATAAATTATTTGCGTCGAAAACTCAATTCATTAAAAAATTGTTTAATTTATAATTAAATTTATAGTAGAATGAATTCAACTAAAGCAGAAGGAGGTTTTTTATGGCCACGATTATGCCGGAATCAGAAAACGTGCAAAAAGCAATTAAATGGGTATCTTCAAATTTAGAAGAAGAAAATCAGACACTAGCCAAGCTTATAGACAAAGCCGTATTTAAGTTTGATTTATCTCCCAAGGATACAGAATTTCTGACTAAATTTTTCCGTGAGAGTCAATCCAGCAAATAAGCTGTCTCTCCGGGCCGAAGAAAAGTTAAATCCGGGCAATTATCTGATTGTAATTGTCCGGATTTATATTACATTTATTCGGGAGCTGGCAATCCTTTTGAGCCGGTTAAAACGAATTCTTAACCGCCGTTCCCGTTAATCCACCAGGCCCCTTTTTCTTTAAACCACCAATGAGAGGAATCTGTCTTGATGATTCTTTCAGAAAGCTTTTTACCGTTTTCCGTTGTTAACCTCTGAAGAGCAAAGTTTATCCATTCTTCCGAATATTTATTGCCCAGATCTCCGCATTCTTTGAGCTGTAAAATAAGAGCAATTTGATCGGCATCTCTCGCGATTAATGCTTCTTTTGTTTCCTTCCGATTAAATTCTTCTATGGCTTTTTGAATATCTTCGCCGAAAAAAAGACTTTCCGTCAATTCCCGGACTGCTTTTGCTTCATCAACATGGACATATTTTTTATTAACATAATTCATATCTCCGGTTCGTGCTTCCGGCAGATCATGAAGAATACACATTTTTAAAACTCGTGATTCATCGAGTGATTCATCCATTTTGCAGAGAGCATATCCTACAAAGATCGTGCGTAAAACGTGTTCCGCAACCGATTCACTGCCGCTTCCGAGAAACTGGTAACCGCTGCGCGGTGTTCTACTAAGCATTCCTACTTCAAATAAAAAATTTGCGATATTGTCCATTTTATTCCTTCTTCAATACCTTGATGCGATTAGCCATCATTTCCGATATTTTCGTTATTTGCAATTGGATGGAAGCGACACCGTCAGGCCTCATCGCTATAACTTTGTCCAGTTGAGCCTTCCAGTGCTCTAAAGAGTTAATTTCATTCTCTCGTAACTTTTTCTCAAAACGATCCTGATACTCCTTGATAAATAAGTCCGACGAACTCCTTTGTGCCATTTCACATCTCCCTTTCTTGAATTTGCGGCATTATATCATCGGGTTTTTATCTTGCAACTACGAATTTTGAAATCATTGTTTGACACTATTCTTCAAATACTATAAATAAAAGTCAAATTTTTATTCATAGAAAGATAAATTGATATGCCATCACAACATCAACATGAGGACATCGCCGGAGGACAAGCGCTGATTGAAGGGGTTATGATGCGCCACGGCAATAAAATAGCAGCGGCGGTCAGAAAGCCTGATAAGGAAATTGCTTTTCAGGAACGTGAATATATCCCTTTAACCAAACGATATAAAATACTCGGATGGATGTTCATTCGGGGAACCATAACGCTCTTTGAAATGATGATTGTGGGTTTTAAAGCGCTGATGTTTTCAGCGAATGTGGCCCTTTCCGAAGAAGAAAAAAAACCCCAGGGCTGGGAAATGTATCTTTCTTTGTTGATCAGTTTTTCCATCGCCATTATTTTCTTCGTTGTTATTCCCGCTTTTTTCTTCACGAAAACAAAATTTTATATCGACAATCTTTTGCTGTTAAACATTCTAGAGGGATGTGTCCGATTGGGAATGTTTCTCTGTTTTCTGGCTGCCACACTCTTCATGGAAGACATGCGTCGTGTTTATATGTATCACGGCGCCGAACACAAAACCGTATTCGCCTGGGAAAGTGGGCAGGAATTAACCGTTGAAAATGTTAAAAATTTCTCCACCCGTCACCCCCGATGCGGCACAAGTTTTATTCTTTTTGTCATGATTGTTTCTATATTGGTGTTTTCTTTATTGGGACGTCCTGATTTTCTTCACAGAGTAATCTACAAAATTATGCTGCTCCCTGTTGTGGCCGGCATTGCTTACGAAGCTATCCGCTTCACCGGCAAATATACCCGCTTCAAATCAGTTCAATGGTTAAGCTGGCCGGGTTTAATGCTGCAAAAAATTACAACCCGCGAACCTTCAGATGATCAAATTGAAGTCGCTATTGCCGCCATGAAAAAAGTAATTTAGGCCTATTTGTTTTTTAAGTAATATTTTATAAAATCATTTTTAAAAATAATTTTCATATATCTCAAATCTCAATTTTTATACTTTCGATCACATAAGGGATTGACTTTTCTTACTAATTAAAGTATTTTTACAAAAAATTAACGGCATTTAACAATATTGCAAGCCAGGGGGAAGGTATTCATGTTTAAACGGTATGTTTTCGCAGTGATGGTTATTCTTGCTTTAATTGCCTTGATCAATCAACCGGTAGCAGCAGAATCAACCAAGGAAGACACTGCCAAGATAACATTCCAAAAAACCGCCATTTCCAGAAAAAGCTTATATACATATACTGTCAGAGAAGGCGATACTCTTGCAAAAATCATACGCAGTATTCCCGAGAGCACAGAAAAAGATATAGCTCGCAACTATCGACTTTTAAAAGAGCTTAATCCTGAAATACCCGATATTGAAGAACTGGAAGTCGGACAGTCGATTTTCCTTCCCGGAAAACCATCCACTGAAATCAAGGAAAATGATGTTGAAGAAATGACCGAATCTACGGCAAATCTTTCTTCTACCGCGAAAAAATACTATAAAATAAAACGGGGAGACACTTTATATAAAATAATCCGCCGCGAACTTAAAACAGCTGAAATAAACATCGCTCCAATGGTTCGGACCATTAAAGCCATCAATCCTAACATCAGAAATGTTAATAGAATTTATGCCGGCACGATAATAAGATTGCCGGACGAAACGGTCTTTGTCAAAACGACCGAAGATGTAGTGCCTGTCACAGAGCAGATGGTAACGGCATCGGATAGATCCACGCAACCGGAAAAGATCATCGAAGTAAAAGAAAAGAAAAGCATGCCTCCGGAAGCGCGTCTTGCCCTGTTGAAACAAATCATTACACAGATGAACGCTACGGTGAACACCACGGGCAATTACTATCTTCCCATTCCCAAAGCCGGACAAGTGACGATTGATTGTTCCAAAATTCCTGTGATTGAATTTGAAGGTGGCACGACCGTATTTCTCGATTTGGAAAATCGTGCCAACAATAACTTGAAGAAAATGATCACCAGCAATTGGAAAAATTTCCATTTGGTTAAAATTGATAATGATGACGACATCTTTAACATTCTCAAAAAAGTTCTTACGACGACAAAAGCGTACGATATTATTAAGAATGAAAATCCTTTGACAATCGGGGCCCGGCCAAGGATGGAAATTATGATTGATTGGTTAATTGTCAAACCTATTCCCGGACAGCAATCAAAGTCCGTCGTGCAGGGATTACGTCCGATTTATGAAAACAACTTACTCCTGCCCAAATCCATTAAAAATTATGCGCAGAAAAACGGATTTATGATTACTGAATTTTCCGAGGAATCCGGGATCGTCGGAAAACCCGAAGAGCTTTATTCTCTCCCGTCAATCCCGGTTTTTGCGACAACATCGGCCAAAGATTTTTCCTACGCGTTGGTTTCCTATTTAGGACTGAGCGCTGAAAAGGACATTGAAATTCAATTATTTGATACCGTGAAAGACGGTTTTAATCTTTCCATAAAAGCAGACGTTCTGGTTAACAAGGATGACAAAAAATATGTTATTTACTCTCAATCTCTATCTCAGCAGTTTACCAACGCATTAAAACAGGCCGGTCATGAAACAATCTTTGTCAGCGACGGTGATTCCCCAAAAAATATTATGGGAAACGTTTTGAGCGGACTGAATATTCCCTTTACCTACGAAAATTTTATATTCTCCGGACCTGAAAAAAATCAGGCGCCTTATGCTTTAAAATTCAACGGCACTAAAATTAATCAAGATTTATACATTGTTGATTTTAACATGGATTCCGAATTACGCGGGTTACTACAAGAGGTATGGTCAGCTAAGATCGCCAGATATTGATTAATCTGTAACATTCATGGCCTTTCATTTTCATGCTCTTGTACAAGGCTTTCCGGGAAGTTATTTTCCGATTAACTCTCATATAAATCATCATTGCCGATGTTAATTTTTCGAGAAAAATAAATACCGCAGGCCTCTGCTTTTGAACATCTTTATTTACAGGATTTGTATGACGTAAGGCAAGACACTTTACTCAATTTAATTTTAATGATTAATGGACATTTATGGCTAAGGCAATCGCTCTCTTCTCCGGAGGACTGGACAGTATATTGGCGGCAGAATTAATTCGCCGGCAAAATATAGAACTTCTTTGCGTAACCTTCACCACTCCATTTTTTAATGCCCAAAAGGCTCTGGCCGCTTCCCGGCGCATAAATCTTCCGCTGGAAATCAGAGATATCACTTCGGAACATTTGAACATGCTTAAATCTCCCCGTTACGGCTATGGAAGAAACATGAATCCGTGCATAGATTGCCATACCCTCATGCTGAACATTGCAGGTCGCATCATGGAGGAAACCAGCAGCGACTTCATGATTACGGGAGAAGTTTTAGGTCAGCGGCCGATGTCTCAAAATAAACAATCCCTTTACGTTGTCGCTAAAAATTCCGGCTATCACGACTATATTTTACGCCCATTGAGCGCCCGCCTGCTCGATCCGATTAAAGCGGAAAGAGAAAATTTTATTGATCGTTCGCAACTCCTGTCCGTTCAGGGACGGGGGCGTAAAGATCAGATTAGGCTGGCCGCCGAGTTCGGCGTAAAAGATTACGCCCCTCCTTCCGGAGGATGCTTGCTGACTGATCCGGTATTTTCACGCCGCCTGCGTGATCTTTTATCACATCATCAGGATCTCGATGTTCGCGATTACGAGTTACTAAAATACGGACGTCATTTTCGCATTCATGATCATTGTAAAATAATTGTCGGCAGAAACAACGCGGATAATGAGGCATTGAGAAAGTTGGCCACATCGAATGACTTAATTTTAACGATGGCCAGTTTTCCCGGACCGCTTGTTTTAGTGCCCTACGGCAATGACGATAACAAGAAGATTGCCTCAGCCCTGTGTATCCGGTACAGCGATGCTCCGGATAATATTAAAGCCAATGTTCTTTGTCGACGTAACAACGTATCTGAAACAATCCTATCGGTCGGCGCGGCAAAAGAAGACTGTGCAAAATGGATTATTTAATAATCAGAACTCATCTTTATGAAATGAAATGCCCGGGACGCAAAAGATCATGAACCTCTTTTACGGGATTAAAAACAAAAAGAGGAAGTTTTATAAAAACGGTGTTCCAATAAGCCATGCTGCCATTCCAGAGACCCGGCATTTCCAGAGCTTTTGCCCTCCTCCCTTTTTCATTTTTAATACTGATCGTATACGAATTATTATTTACATAATTGGACAGATCGAATTTCCTGCCTTGATGATTTTTTATACAGCATACCATATCAACCGGATTAAAATACCTGGCTCTTGACCAAATGACTGTTTGATCTATTTTCCCTTTATCAACATGAGCATTTTCAACAATTTGCAAAGTCATATGACCATCATTTTCCTCAACCCAGAAAGGACCTCCCCCGGGTTCTCGATTATTCCGGACAACGCCGCAAACACGGAAAGGACGATTTAATAAAACGTAAAGATTTTTCATTTTTTCTTTGAGCGATTGATTCATGAAGTTTCGTGAAAAATGAATATTTAATTTCGATGCGCAAAATACTTGAATCTTTTCTATATCAGCCACAGGAACCCGGGATGCTTCCAACCGGCGAATACTGTCAAATATCTCTTCTTGAAAACGCATGGCCACCCCCCCTATCATTTTGCGATAGGGAACAATTTTTGCCCCGAGCGACTGCGGTGGAATATTGTCAATATTTCTTATAAATATAAAATCAGCGTTTAATCGGTTCAAATTTCCCAGCAATGATCCATGCCCTCCGGGGCGGAAAATCATTCTGCCCGCTTCATCGCGGAGCGGCTGATCTTCTATATCCGCCGCGAGCATATTAGTGGAGGGAGATTGAATGGACAATGATATTTTATATTTTACAGATAATTTTTTTTCGCATTCACCTTTGACAGCGTTTATTTTTTTGAGAATCTCTTTTTGATGCTCCTGCGAAATCGTAAAATGAACATGGCAAACACCACCCGAACCACGGAGATAATGAGCCGCCTCATACAAATGTTCCTCCAACGCAGTATACGCATTGTTCCCGCCATAAACGTGAAACGGGATCAATGCTTTAGGCAGCCATCCATACTTCAATCCTTTTTCCGTCAAAATATAATCCAAGATGCCATTGATATTTCTCTGCCGGATAAATTGAACGGCTCTTTTGTTTTGTTGAATAAGAAAGTAAAAAGGATATTTTCTGATATTGTTAAAAAAAGATTTCCGGAATCCGGCAGACCTTAAACCGCCCTGGTTTCGCACGGAAAACCATTCCGCAAACATGCGGCTGGCGGCGCCCGATGCAGGGACAAACTTCATCAATTTATAATGTGGTGAATTTTTTTCATAAAAAGAAACCAGTTCTTTTCTTTGCGCAGACGTAACGGTCAAAATACCATCATGAACCGTACACGGCCTAATGAGATTTAAATATGTTGAACCTTGCTTATACAAATCAAGTTGTTTCTTTACATCTTTTAAATGTATTCCTGATTGCCTGATTTGCCGTATATCGTTTGAAGAAAATAATAACTGATTTTTATTTTTTTGGATTTTTTTCATATGTCTGTTTTATAACATCAATGGCAATCGTTGACAATAAGAAACCCTAAGCACTCCTGGCTTCTCTGCGCTTGGGGGATCATGCGACTTACAAAGTTCAATGCGCTATGTTTTTGAAGCTTGAGTCTCATTAATAATTTGACAAAACCTGTTCTGCTTAGTAAAAAGAAAAGAAAATTACGGGATAAGCAATTTTGAAAATATTATCTTCATTGTTGAAAATCCTTTCAATGATAACAGTAATCACTTGCTGTGCAATAACCGTCGAAGCGCAAACAGGATGGCAGCAATCATTCGGTCTATCGTCCGGACAAGAACTGATCAAAGCTCTTAAAATTAAAGATTCTATAACCTTTTGCAATGAACCCGTGCCCTTGAACGAATGGGATGTCAGAGAGCGGCTGGAGAGAGAATTACTGGTATCTCTCTCCAACAGTGACGATGTCATTTTATGGCTGAAACGCTCTCATCGTTACTTCCCTCATATTGAAAAAGTATTGAAAACGAAATTGCTTCCAGACGATTTGAAATACATTGTCATAACGGAAAGCCATCTGAAGCCCATGGCGACTTCCAGTAAAGGCGCTGTCGGCTTCTGGCAGTTTATTGAAAGTACAGCGTCAAGATATGGCATGACCATCAACAAAGATATCGATGAGCGCCGTAATTTTTTCACCTCCACGGAGACCGCATTATCCTACTTAAAAGATCTTTACGATATTTTCGGATCGTGGACCCTGGCCGCCGCCGCTTACAATATGGGAGAAGATGGCTTAAAAACCGAAATGCTGATGCAAAAGATGAATGACTATTACAAACTTTATCTGAATCAGGAAACACAAAGATATATTTTAAAAATTCTGGCAGCCAAGATGATCCTGTCTAATCCTGCCAAATACGGATTTCATCTGACGGAAGATGATCTTTACAAACCGGTAAAGGTTGATCAAGTGGAAATAAATCTGACGAAGCCCGTTCCCATTTATCTTATTGCCCGGGCTGCCAATACATATTTCAAAGTTATCAAAGACCTGAATCCTCATTTCAATAATTATTATATTCCCGCCGGCAGACATTATATTTTGATCCCCAAGGGATCCGCTTCAGGTTTTCAGGAACGGTATGAAAATCTTCTGAGCGACTGGTTCCTTGAGAAGGACAAGGTCGTTTACACTGTTCAAAAAGGGGATAATTTGGAAAGCATTGCCAAACGTTTTAACGTATCGATCAAGGCGATTATGAAGTGGAACAACCTTTCCGGGCTAAGAGACATTGCACCCGGGAAGAGACTCGATATTTTCACTGACGCGGACATTTTAAATTCCCCCGGACAATAATCCATAACGTCCATCTCTTTTCCAACATGAAATCACAATAAAGCTCTTTCATCACAAAATAATTCTAATGCTTAATTTCTTGACAAATTCCCGTTTTCTGATTTAATTTCCGCATATTAAATACTGGCTGCAAAGCGCATGGAAATCACGGATAAAATTAAAATACTGAAAAAAGAGAAAAACGCGGTTATTCTTGCGCACAATTATCAATCTTCTGAAATTCAAGATATTGCTGACTTTGTCGGAGACTCTCTGGGACTGAGCATGGAGGCATCAAAGACAAGCGCTTCGGTTATCGTTTTCTGTGGCGTTCATTTCATGGCGGAAACAGCCAAAATATTATCGCCCCAAAAAACCGTGTTACTTCCTGAAAAAAGCGCCGGTTGTCCGATGGCCGACATGATTGATCCCGAAGGATTAAAAGCTCTTCAGTCGCGGCATCCACAGGCGGTGACGATGTGTTATGTGAATTCGCCCGCCGCGGTCAAGGCGCTTTGCGATTACTGTTGCACATCGGCCAACGCCCTCAGAATGGCTCAGGGTATTCTTTCCAAAAACAAAAAAATTATTTTTGTTCCTGATCAATATCTGGCCAGCTATGTTGCTGAAAAGGCCAATTGTGATTTTATAAAATGGGAAGGATACTGTCCCATTCACTCCGAAATCTTACCGGGACACATCATGCTGGCCAAGAAACTCCATCCGCAGGCCAAAGTCATTGTTCATCCGGAATGCAAACCGGACATCACAAGCCTTGCTGATGTCGTAACGTCCACGGAAGGAATGAGCAGATATGTCAGAAGTTCCCCGGATAAAGAATTCATTATCGGTACGGAAACAGGCATCATTCACCGGCTGAAAAAAGAGAATCCTGATAAGCATTTTTATCCCGCCTCCGACAAGGCGGTGTGCGCGGACATGAAAAAAATTAATCTGGAAAAAATTCTCTTTTCACTAGAAAACATGTCGCACGAAATAACACTGCCTGATGATATTATGGATAAAGCAAGGCTTTCTATAACAAGAATGCTGGAAACGATATAAACGTACCATCTGAGTACACCTATAATGAAGTTTTTTTTAAAGAAATAATCCATGAAGAAAAAAATTATTTCATCAAATGAATTCCCCGTATCTGGTCCATATTCTGCAGCCGTAGAAGCCAACGACATGATTTATATTTCCGGACAGTTGCCTGTCCATCCGGCAACCGGCGAGATCATTTGCGACATTAGAAATGCCACCAGGCAGATTCTAAACAACATTCAGGCCATATTAAAAAAAACCGATTTGGAATTATCGAATATTGTTAAAACAACTATTTTTTTAAAAAATATCAAGGATTTTTCGGCTGTTAATGAAGTATATGCCGATTTTTTCCCGGAAGATCCTCCTGCGCGTTCAACGGTTGAAGTCAGTGTTTTGCCAAGGGGCGCCCTGATAGAAATAGAAGCCATTGCAGCAAGAGAGTAAAAAGTCATCATAATGTCAGGGATGATACTCATATAAATCTTTGATATATAGCACTATTATAGCATTTAATTATCTTGACACAGGCAGTCCCCTTCATATAAGCAATTCGTACATGAGAAAATTATCATTACTTAGAGGTTGATTTCTTATGTCAATCGAACGGCAATCTATACGAAAAAAAAAGCGCACCACAAATTCTCCTAAAAGCCTTTCTGTTCTATCGGAAGAAATCATAGCAAAAGCAGGTGTAGGGATATACATCGTCCAAAACGGTAAATTTGTTTATCTCGGTAATCTATTCCAGAAAATGACCGGCTTCACAGAAAAAGATCTCATCGGGACAAATTCCCTCGAAAAAATTTATCCCGAAGACAAAGAAAAAGTCAGAAAACACGCGATCAAATGTTTAAAAAAAGAAAGTTTTGAGCCCTACGAATTCAGGTTTGTCAAAAAAAATCAAGAGCTGCAGTGGATTCTGGAAACCGTTACGCCCATAATTTACAATAATGAACGGGCTACGCTGGGAAGTTTTATGGATATTACCGAGCGCAAATTAACCGAAGATGCGCTCCGTCAAAGCGAAGAAAAATACAGAGCTATTATAGAAAACATAGAAGATGGCTACGTTGAAACGGATCTCAAAGGGAATTTTATATTCTTTAACGACGCTATCAGTAAAATGCACGGTTACAGGAATATTGAATTGCTAAGGTTGAATTATCGGGATATCATGGATGAAAGAAATGCAAAAAAAATATACGCAAGATATAACAAGGTATTTACAACCGGCCAACCGGAAAAAGAATTTGAATATGAAATAATCACCAAAAACGGTCAAAGAAGAAATCTGGAAACATCCATCTCTCTGATAAAAAATCCGACGGGGCGCATTGTTGCTTTTCGCGGCATTGTCCGCGACAGAACGGAACATAAACAAGCCGTGGAAGCTTTGCGCCTGAGCGAAGAGAAATATAGAACCATTCTGGAAAATATTGAAGAAGGATTTTTTGAAGTCGACCTTGCCGGAAATTTTACCTTTTTCAATATTTCATTATGCCAGCTCATGGGTTATTCCAGAGAAGAACTGTTGGGCATGAATTACCGGAAATATACGGACAAAGTGACCTCCAAAGAAGTCTTCAGTACTTTTAATGGAATTTATAAAACCGGAATGCCCGCCAAGGAATTTGATTGGCTCATCGTAAGAAAAGATGGAACGAAAAGATATGTCGAAGCGTCTGTGTCCTTGAAGAAAAATGCATCCGGCAGTCCTTTGGGGTTTCAGGGATTTACGCATGATGTCACGGAACGCAAAATTGCTGAAGAAGCTCTGCGCCAGAGCGAAGAAAAATACAGAAGCATTCTGGAGAACATTCAGGAAGCCTACTTTGAAGTTGATCTTGCCGGGAATTTCACCTTTTTCAATGATTCATTATGCCGGATGACAGGATGTTCCAGGGATGAACTGACCGGATCGAGCTATAAAAAATTCTCGGATGAAGAAAACTCAAAAAATGTTTTTCTCGCTTTTAATAAAATCTTCAAGACGGGTAATCCTACTGAAGGATTCGATTGGCGTATTACAAGAAGCGATGGAACAAAAAAATATATTGAAGCTTCCGTATCATTAAATAAAGATTCATCAGGAAACCCGACCGGTTTTAAAGGCGTTATCCGCGATATCACCGAGCGTAAGCGGATAGAGCAGGAATTAAATTATATGGCAACCCATGACGCCTTGACCGGCCTGCCGAACCGGTTAATGTTCAGTCAGTTGCTGAACCAGGCGATTCAGTCCGCCAAACGTAATAAGAGACAGTTGGCTGTTTTTTTCATCGATCTGGACCGCTTCAAAATTATCAACGATACGCTGGGTCATGAAGCCGGAGATCTTCTTCTTCAGGAAATAGCGAAGAGGTTCAGACGAGGACTGAGAGCCGTCGATGTTGTCGGCCGCCTCGGCGGTGACGAATTTGTCATTCTGATCGAGGAATTCAGCGATTTGACCCAAGTGGCAAAGGTCGCCCATAAAATACTTTCTGCCGCCATGAAGCCTATGGTCATCATGGATGAAGAATGCCGCGTCACAGCCAGTATCGGCATCAGCGCATATCCTCATGATGGTCATGATGAACAAACTTTGATGAAAAACGCCGATATCGCCATGTATTACGCCAAGGAAGAAGGCAAGAACAATTATCAATTTTATTCCAGAGATATCAAGACGCATTCCACTGAACGCATGACTATTGAAACCAATCTTCGCCGCGCTCTGGAGCGCAATGAATTATTTCTGGATTATCAGGCACGTCTCGATTTCAAAACCAACGAAATAACCGGTGTGGAAGCTCTGCTCCGCTGGAAGAATCCCTATCTGGGATTGGTCACACCAACTCAGTTTATTCCTGTCGCTGAAGAAACGGGAATGATCGTTCCCATAGGCAAATGGGTTCTGAAAGAAGCCTGCGCTCAGAATGTCGCCTGGCAGCGCGAGGGTCTGCCTCCGGTATGTATGGCGGTCAATTTATCACTTCGTCAACTTATGGATGATAATTTACTGGAAGACATTAAATCCGTATTAAGAGAAACTGGCATGCCGCCCAATCTTCTGGAGCTGGAAATAACCGAAAGCATGGTCATGCACAACCCTGAACGCCTTGTGGCTCTTTTGAAAAAAATCAAGGCAATGGGAACCCGGCTTGCTATTGATGACTTTGGAACAGGTTATTCGTCACTTGCCCAAATCAAGCATTTCCCCATAGATACCTTGAAAGTTGACCGGTCTTTTATCCGCAATCTTCCACAGGACGCAGAAGACAAGGCGATCACCAAAGCGATCATTAATATGGGCAAGGTTCTCAGTCTCACGGTTGTCGCAGAAGGCGTTGAAACCACTGAACAGGAAAATTATCTGCGGGAGCAAGTCTGTGACGAAATGCAGGGATTTTATTTCAGCAAACCCGTCACGGCTGACGAATTTGCCGATTTATTGCGCAAGCACAACCGTGTCACAAAATAAATTATTTCTTGGAAAGAAGAACACGTCTCATATCAAACAGGAACATTTTTCCTTATTGACCGACTGATTTTTTATCTATCTCCTCAATTGCTTCCCGAGACGCATTTGATAATAAGGTTTTGTCATTTAGGTGTGTTTTCAAGAAACTTTTTGATTTTGTTCCCCCTATTTTCCCCAACACCGACGCACAGGCGCAGACAATTTCCTCGTGCTCTCTGCTGAGTTCAGTACTCATGAATTTTAAAAGACCTTTTCTTTCGTGCAGCAAATCAGACGCCATCGAAATAATCTCACTTTCCAGATATTCTTTATTGGAGCCATCCATAATTTTTCCCACAATTCTTAATAAAGCGGAGATCAATCCCGCTTCCTTTGCCGTTATATTTTTATTGTTGAGCTTTTCTTTCGCGTAAGTTAAGATCTTCCCGGCTGATTCTTGTGAAACAGTCAATTCGTGTTCGAGTAAGTATGCCGCCTGATTTCTTACCTTTTCCTCTCCGTCATTTAAAGCTTCCATGATAACGCCTTCCGCGTCTTTTTTATTTATCTTGGCTACAGCTGCCAGAGCCTTGGTCCTGATACTTGCATTGGGATGTCTTAAATTTTTTTTAACCGACTTAACATCATCGCTGCGACCGACATTCGTGATCACGAGCAGAGCAAAATTCATCATAGCTAATGACTGATTGGGGTCATCAAGTATTTTTATAGACCATTGTCTGGCAAGTTCACCTTTTTGAGACAAAAGGTCTATGGCATTTTTCAACACATTTGTTTCTTTGCCTTTACTCAATACAACGCTCAGGATATCTATGCACTTCGAGTTCAGTTGCATCAGAATATCATTAATTTGAGTTTTTGCATGATTATCCGCATTAATAAATTCATCCGCAAACGCTTCTTCGCAACCGTCCAGGACAGCATCGGGCATGCGTATAAAGGGATCCGACGCTTCAGATACACCCTGACTCCGCGAAGCGTAAAGCCGTAACGTTTCCATAATTGTCTTAATAACAGCCCATTCCTTCAGCCTGATAAACTGGGGAATGACTCTCTTCATTAAGGTCACCTGGCTTTGCATGTCCTCGTTCGTATCAGCGCTCATGGCTTTTTCCATGAACGTGTCAAATTCCGAGATAATATATTCGGCGATTTTTTTACTTTGAATGTCTAGGCGCATTTTTTCCGGAAGCATATCAACATCAACGATATCATTTTCATACAATCGTTCAAACAAGCCGACCGTGTCGGGCATATTATTAAAAACTATTCTTTGCGCGGCTATCTTAAGAACTTTGGTCAGATAAACATCTCTCTTCTGAGCGATAGAATCATCTTCTTCCGATTTTAATTCAGTCCTATTTTCTTCATAGACTTCCAAAACAGCATATGCAACCTGCACAACGGCATCCCCGGGCAATGAATTAATCATTAAGTTTTCCATTTCATCGACTTCCAGCAGATGCGTGATATGGTCCACGATAATGTCACAGTTGATGATCAGGTCCTTGAGTAAATCAAAATTATTGAGAGGCCTGATAATGTCTTCCACAATTTGCTTTTTTATCAATTTCATTTTTTCAGCGGACGCGGAACGGAACATCGGCACTGTTTTTAGATCCTTCGCCAGACGACGCAGGATAATCGATACACGCCAGGGGAGCTTCCCCCGGGAAAGCACGATGTCAGTTTTAAAGATTGTGGAGACTTCCGTTATATCCTGATCGGCAAGCGCCTTGGTCAGATATTCGCCCAGGCAGAACGTATCCGCTCCATCTGCCATGGGCTCACTCATAATATCTATAAACGACTCAAAATGTTCGGACGTGATATTTCTTTTGATAACAAAACTGTTGAGACTCTTTCTTTCGAAGTAATCCTTGAGCTTTGGAACAAACAAATCAGAAGTGGTGGCGTGAGTCAGTTTTCTTATATTGAAAGGCTCATTCAGAATGCCGCTGATATGTATATCAACCTGGTCTTCGACATCGTGACAGGTCAGCATGATTTCAGCCGAACTTCCGAGTGCATTTTTAAAGGCATCGTAGAGGCCTTTTTTCACTTCCTGTGAAACAGGATGATGAACATCATAATAACCACTGCGGGAAATCGCTTTGATGAGGTCAATGACAAAGTCGCACGTCGTTTTCGCTTTGGCGAATTCTTCCGGAGTAAAATCTTTTTTTTCACTCATCTTATGACTCGCTTCAGCAATTGTTTCCATCGTGCCAACTTTCATTTTTAGGTATTTTTTAACAAAAGCTATAATCTTAAGACAGCGAAGATATCATATGAAAATGGTCGTGCTTTTTTGAATCTGAATCACTTTGATTCCTTTATACCATGTCTTTAAAAAAATGCAAGCCACAAATATCAACATTATCATTAGCTTATCGACTCATTCTCGATGAGTTGACAAAAAGATTAAAGAAGATATAAAAGAAAACTCTACATTCGACTGTAAGGTTGAAATAATGATATTTACTAAATTGAATTTACATCAATACGCAAGGTTTAATCGTGCTCTGTTAGTCATCTTATTAACATCAACGCTAAGCTCCTGCTCTCTGATAAAATTACTCTCCCCTTCCCCGGCAAAACCGGCCAAAATAGCGGTTGTGCTTGGCGGTGGCGGTTCCAAGGGATTCGCGCATATCGGTGTGCTCAAAGTTTTGGAAGCGCAGAAAATTCCTGTAAACATGATCGTGGGAACAAGCGCGGGCAGCCTCGTCGGCAGTTTATACGCTTCGGGAAAAACCGCTTTTGAACTGCAGGAAATCGCCCTGAAGATGGACAGTGATCATGTCATAGACTACGACTGGAAAATATGGAGCGGCGGATTGATTATAGGCGATAAACTGGAAAACTTCATCAACACCAACGTTAAAAATACACCCATAGAAAAACTTAAAATTCCTTTTTATGCCGTAGCCACCAATATTGCCACAGGAGAGGAAGTCGTTTTTACCCGCGGCAACACCGGCATGGCCGTACGCGCGAGTTGTTCCGTCCCGGCCGTTTTTCAACCTTTTAAACTCGGCAATGTCATGTACGTTGACGGCGGTGTGGTCAGCCCCGTGGCAGTGGAGGTGGCCCGACGCAACGGCGCGGATATTGTCATTGCCGTGGATATTTCCGGAGGACTGCACAAAACCGTTCCTTACGGGATGTTTGATTCCCTGAAAAAATCCGTGGATATCATGTATTCCAGAATCGCCGCCTATCAGATTAAAAATGCCGATGTGGTCATTCGTCCCAATATGAAAAATATCGGTTCCACTGAAATGGAAAAATTCAACGAGGCTATTTTTGAAGGGGAAAAAGCGGCTGCGCTGAAACTGCCGGAACTTCAAATCATCATGGAAAGATTAAAAAAAGAAGGGCGGCTTTGATAATTTCTTCTTCTGAGGTTGAAATTTTATGATTACGATTGGCGGCAGAGCCCACAACCTTGATGAAGCCCTATCGGTTAGCAAATTAGGATTGTCTTTCATCGAAATTTCTCTTGACGATCCGGCGATAGTTTCCGGATGGGTTCCGCAGCTTCTGGAGATAAAGAATAACTACAGGATAAGTTTGCTCGCTCATTACCCTAATGAAGATAATCCTTTTGATGTGGAGATACTCCGGAATAAATTTCTCCCCCGCATCAAAGGGCTGATGGAAATATCAAGACAACTCGACATCACCAAAGCGACGCTGCATTTCTGGATGGATAAACGCTGGGCGGCGGCGGACTTGATTCGCGGCAAGCTCGAAATACTGAAGCGCATTGTGGATTTCGGCAACGATTTTGGAATAACCGTCTGTATTGAAAACTTAAGCGAACGTGCCGATAGTTTCGCGCCCGCATTCGAAGCCATTCCCGGCTTGAAAATGACGCTGGATATCGGGCACGCCCAGCTTCTTGCCCGACAAAATACATCGTTTCGTTTTATTGAAGAGCATTTTCCCCGTATCGCGCACATTCACGTTCACGATAATCGCGGCGGAACAAGCGTCAAAGATGATCTGCATCTTGCATTGGGCGAAGGCTCCGTGGATTACAAAACGATTCTCAAGGCGCTTGTCAGTAAGGATTACGCTTCCACGATGACGATGGAAGTAAAAATCAAGGACATGCTGAAAACAAAACAGATTCTGGAAGATTGCATAAGGAATTAGTAAAATTTTTCTAATTCCTTCCTGTTCCCCCAGTTTGAAGGTTCCATCCTGCCTAAAACGTCCGGAATGTTCTGCCTGAGGATTCCCAGTTTATCGAAAATGATTTCGATTTTTTCGCCCGGATTTATCCACAAATCGTTGTCCAGTCCCGTGCAATCGGGAATGGTTCCCATTCCGATGACCGTTCCCGGCAATAGTGTGAAAACAGTTTTTAAATATTCAATGACTTTTTCCGGACGGGCACAATATTCAGAAGTGCTTCCCTTCCACGCCATTCTATTCCCGATGTTGACTTTCACATTCAAGGCGAGCGGATCACCGACTTCATCAGGGGTAACCATAAAGGGGCCCAGTCCATTACTACGGTCGAAATCCTTACTTCTGGCCGGTCCTCCCAATCCCAGCATTTCTTTTAACTGAATATCGCGCGCCGACGAATCGTTAAAAATGGTATATCCGGCAATCGGTTTTGCTTCATTTCCTGTAACGATCGCCAATTCCGGTTCTATGTCCAGATAAGACGAATACGTTGGCCAATGAATCGTATCGTTATCTCCGATAATCGCGTTATGATTGCCTTTGTAATAGAGCATCTTCCCGCGGGTTGCCTTTTGAACTGTCTTTCTCATAACCGGCGCGATCAGCGAACCGAAAGCGCCGAATGCATGTTTGATCAAAATCGCCGACGAATTTCCCAGATGACGCGGTGACAATCCAAAATCAATCAGAGCCCTTGGATGAGGGACCGGGGCAAGAATCTTTACATTTTCCAGCGGCGTTTTTTCCTTATCGCTCAAGGATGAAATGTATGCTTCCCCGTACTTCAGAAGTTCTCTGGCCGAGTTTTCACTTCCCGGCAGATTTTCCAGATAGGAATAAACATCCCTAAGCTCCTCGTGTGTTTGCCCGGATTTCTGCTGAAGTGTTTCGATAGATACCGCGTATCCCTTGATAACAATGCCAAAAAGCGTCTTGCCGTTTAAACCACGCTGATAATTTAATAACTTCATATAATATTTACCTTATTTTTTGATGATTTACATATTCTTTATAATAAACTTCTTTATAATCCAAAATGCGATGAGAACGATGGCCAGTGCCGTTCCGGATAAGGATAAAAGCCACTTGATATTGGTCGCCAGTCCTGAAACAGCAACCAGTAATGGCGTTGCCCTGTTCAAATCGGCCAGAAAATAAAGATGCATCATATTTTCAAATACATCACAGAATGCGGCTATAAAAGGCGTCAGCATAATCCAGTTGAATCTTGGATTCACATGGCTGATCTTAAATGCCCTGGCGATCAGCAGGCTTAAAAATATACCATACAGCAACGGATGATAATGATCGAATTGAAAATGTTTATAATAAATCTCTATTTCTCCCGATGAAATCCATCCTGAAGCAATGCCCTTAAATTTTTCGCTGCACATGGTTGTCTGTAAAGCAAGAGCGTTGAGCGTGCCCAGCGGATGAATAATGGAACCTATGACAATTTGATTGGTAAAATAGAAAATCGCCGCTATCGCGATAACAAGATTGGAGTCGGATTTTTGACTGATGTAATTTTCCAGGCGTGTAAAAATTCCCATCATTACTCCTCCTGATATTATTTTTTAAAACCGGGAAATAAGATATAATTTGAATAATGCGATGTGTCAATCAGGAACATTGCCACAAAAAAACTTTCGATCCGGAACTCGCTTTAGTGTTCGTCATTACGGCAGTCGTTATACGTCTGAATCAATTTATTGTACTCGTTAATCATGGATTCCACAACAATTGACTTGGCCTGCTCTTCTTCCGCCATCCTGTTATACCAGCGGCTCTTTTCATTAAAAGTGGCAATTCTGACATTCAATGCGTCGATTTTCCGGGCATCATCTTCAGTATGTGTTCTCTGCGTCGTGATAGCGTCCCGTTCCGTTTCCAGTTCCTGTTTTAAGCGGTCCAGCTGACCCTGAAGAGATTCAATCTCCGCTTTTTTCAATTCGATATCATGAAGAAGATTATCCGAAGGGGCTACACATATTTTCTTCGCCACAGGACGGGATTGCAGGCCGAATACCTGCACAGCGATATACGTGTCCGAATCTTTCATCGTTCCTTTTAATACCGCCGCGCCTATTTCACGCACGTCCGTCGAAAGAATGTTTTCCCTGTGATCGGGACTCTGCATCCATCCGTCCACAATCTTCTGGTTGCTGATAAAATCACCGCTTCCGATATTTTCCGCAATGATCCTGTAATGATAACCAACCCGCTCAGCCAAATCCGATACCTGCTCGCCCGTGGGAG
>DJVN01000089.1:24563-38442 GCA_002441205.1 Syntrophaceae bacterium UBA6255
GCGTTTCCGTTGAGCACCTTTCGGGCAATAGCAGGCAATTTTGATCGACCCGCGTATCCGCTATTAAGCGCGATATGATAACCCGCAATTTGGGGCGTATTAAAAAAATCGAACACCCCGGTTCTATGTCCGACCACAGCCAGAATAAATCCAATAACAAGAGCGAGAAGAACGATGAAGTATTTCTTCCAGACATCAGATACTGCCGGTTTATTCATGAACAGAATTTCCTTGGGGTTATTTCACCTGAGAGATTAATATTCAATGTCTGTTGACTTGAAAATCTTCTGAACGAATTCGATTTCACGCGGAACCTTGTAACTGGAAAGATATATTTTGCAATAACGGATGATTTCTTTTTCATCGGCGCTTTGTCCTTCTTTGCGAACAATAGACGCCTTGACTATTTCACCGCGCATCATATCCTCTTTCCCTGATATACTCACGGCCTTCACTGCCGGATGCGTTTTCAGCACCGTTTCCACTTCCCGCGGATAAACGTTAAATCCGCTGGTAATAATCATTCTCTTCTTGAGTCCGGTCAGAAAAATGTAACCGTCCTCATCCATTCGTCCCAGATCCCCCGTGTGGAGCCAGCCGTTCCTGATAACACTGGCCGTGGCCGCTTCGTTGTTATAATAGCCTTTCATGACATTATCACCCCTGACAATCAATTCGCCTATTTCATTACGGGGCATTTCCCGGCTATCATCATCAACAATTTTAATTTCCACACCCTGTATGGGCAAACCGATTGATCCCGGTTTGGTCAATATATCCGGTCTATTGAAAGAACAGACGGGAGACGCTTCCGTCAATCCATAGCCTTCCAGAAGCCTGATCCCGAATTTATTTTCAAAAACAGGAAGGAAATCCGCCGGCATCGGCGATCCGCCGGTGACACAAAGATTTAAAGAACGAACGTCATATTTGGACGCTTTTTCATAAAAAATCATTCCCATGAACAGGCGCGGCACGGCCGATATGTATGTGATCTTTTCTCTTTCTATCGCGCTAAAAAAACTTTCCATTGTAAATCTATCCATCATGACGATGGAACTGCCCGCCCGAATGATGAGAAGCATATTGGCTGTCGCGCCGAAAGCATGAAAAAGCGGAATCAGGGCAAGAGCAATATCATCCGGTGTTCTCTTGATAATGGATTGCGTCACTTCGGCCTGCGAACACAAATTACCATGAGTGAGCACCGCCCCCAGAGGCCTGCCTGTCAGACCGGCGGTATATATCATCACGGCGGGGTCTTCCGGTACGATTTCCACATCGGCAATCGACGCATTCCGAGAAGCCTCGCCGGATAAAAGCTCTCCGTTCTGATTCAATGCATCGATGGCAATCACCTGATGACATGACCCCAGTTTATCTTTAATTTCATTAAATTTCTTGATTTGTGATGTCTGAGTGATGAGAAGCTTCGAATCTGAATTATTCAGAAGATAAGTCAATTCCCATGGAGTGGATAAGGTATTGAGCGGAACGACGACCGCACCGTTTTTGACAACGCCGAAATAACTGTAAACGAATTCCGGGATATTGGGGAGCATTACCGTGACTTTATCTCCCTTGCCAACACCCGATTGATTCACCAAACCCGCAACGGCATTCACCGCCCTGTTCAATTCTCCATACGTAATTTTTTGCTTATCGCTGATTAAGGCGATGCGCCCGGAATATTTCTGAACTGTTTCTTCCAGTAATCGAATAAGATTAATGGCCTGATTCCCTCCCCTAACATTGCCGGTGACTTAACATAGCAACGAATATTTTTAAAGAAAATAAACCCTGATTTATTTTCTATTTCGCGATATCCACGAAATCAAAAGGCAGGCACACACTCCCTGCCGTCATGAACAAATGTTTATTGATCATTTTTATAATAACATTCATATACCCGTTTTGCTTCTTCGTTATGATCCACTTTTTCTTCTTATAAGCGCCTGATAGACATTCTCATTGAAACTGGTCACAATAACCCCGCCTATCGGCTCCCATCCTTCCTTGATTAAGAGATTCACATTGTGTTCCAACTCCTTAACGGCGATTTCCGGTGTCCAGCCTTTTCCTGAAATGATCTTGTATTCCATGTTTCGTCTCCTTGCTTTTAAAACAATACAATAAATATTAATCCTGATGTCACATTATTTGTTCATACAGGCGATCCTGACCAAGCCCTCATTGATTGTCTCGGGCATTACTTTTTCCCTTTCTGTATTGGACAAATCCAAATCATTTATCACCCTTCCCTGACAATCATAATTTGATAATTTACTCACTTTGTGGGTTTTATTTTCACAATCCAACTCGTTCAACGCCACTTCTTCACTCAACTCCTCCCAACCGCCGGTTGGCAGGTTATGTTTAATTCTCTCCTGGATTAACTTATTTTTTTCGTCATGGGATAATTTTACTCTGGTCCATACTTTTATAATCCGGGAACTTATTTTTTCTATAGATCTTTTATCATAATAATGAATCCCGACACTTGATTTCCCGAACAAAATCCATTTGTCACTGCGTTCCTTTTTCTTGATCAATTCCGAATGACAGACAACCGGACATGAAATGACAAAACCGATGAATATTATTGCAATGCAAATAGTTTTATTTTTCATGCGTTTCATACACCTCGCGTACATAAGTGAAAACAGTAAATCGTGACACAGAATACCAGACATCGACTGTTTTACAAGTTAAATCTTCTCCGGATGCGCAATGTTCATACATCATTACCATTCTCTTTCCCCTTTTTTATTGTTTCAATCTTCGTCATCCCGTCTTCAAATCTTTTTGCCATCCATACATGGCTTCCCAGGATTTACTGTACCGGAAATCGTCATGAACCAAATCATTCACGGCGCTGGACATAAAAGATGCAAAAGTGTCCCGGGGAACTATCATATTGTACGCATATTCCGCTTCGGGTGTGTCTAATACCTCTCCCTTAAATTTATATTTTGTTTTCAATATTTCCTGTAATTGATCAAGATCGAGCCTGCTGCGCGCCCGCACAAGCAGTTCATTGTCTTTACATGGTGATTTTTTCACGACCGAGTAAAAACCTGTTTTAAGATAGAGCCACATTTTTGTAATCTCCTGTTTTAGGATTTATTTATTTTTTTAATATACCGGTTTAATATCCTCCAGGTTGTGCTTTCTAAGCCAGTTAAAAAGATTCGGCTGTGTCGTTCCGTATTTTTTCGCGATATGAACCTGCGTGGAACCGTTTTTAAGCAACACGATGATTTCCTCCCTGTATTGATCCAGCTTTGATTTGCCGGTGCCTTTCGGTCTTCCCAATAGCTTCCCTTTTGCCCTTGCCGCTTTTAACCCTCTAATGGTTCTTTTGCTGATGAGATCACGCTCAATGCCCGCCGCTATGTTGAACACCATAGCCATAACTTTTGCTTGAATATTTCCGTTAAGCTCCAGTGCGTTCTTTACGTCATAAAGCGCTATCCCTTTTTCTTTTGCCGCCGCCAATATTTCCATAATTTCAAGCATGGAGCGTCCCAGACGTGAAAGCTCCGGAACAATCAACCTGTCACCCTCGCCGAGCTCATCTATGATCTTTTTAATTTTCCGCTCTTTCCAGGATTTTACATCCGATACACTGTCTTCAAAAAATCGCACTTCCCCGAAATCTCTTGCGCTGGCAAATTGCAAAATTTCATTTTTGCTCATCTGGGTCTCCTGCCCGATATCGGATCCCCTCAAATAAGCAAAAGTTTTATGTCTTGTTTTTAGGATGCTGTTTTCTTTATTCACAATCTGCCTTTTTTCTTAAATATAAATATAAATATAAATGTCACTGGGATATTTACTTATACTATTCATAATCATAAGTCAATAAATTTTATATATATAATTATTTACAATAACGTATATTTATATTTATATATAAAAAATTTGAATGTTATTAACAATAGGAAATATTTATGAAGGATATATGCCTTTGATCATTTGGAAAAAGTTTACGAATACAAATTTGATATCAACGACATTAGAGAACCTGTAAGAAAAAAAGTAGAAGAATATCTCAGAAACAGGATCAGGCCATTATTACACCCGTTGCGGCTGGAAGCGAAATTTTGCACAGGCTGTGGTGCGAAAATCGGGAACCTGTAACGATCATCTGCTTTTTAAAATCATTCTTGACATAAAAAAGCGCCTCTCCTATACTTTTTTTAACATCAACGAAAGTGTTGTCCAGGTCAGGGGATTGATATGGCCGCTGTCATTCCAATCATCATGAAAATCATAAGTATTATTTTTCTTATCTTTTTTATCTTATCGGTTGTCTTCCTCGTTTTTACGTTTCGTAAGCCGAAGAAAGTATCCATGCTTTCATTGATTCTTCCGATTGTCATCAGCCTGATAACATTTGCCGTGTTTTCATTTTTTGTAAATTATAAACCATCCATCCCGGTTTTGGTTTTCATGGGCTCTTTCGGATTGTGTATCGGCATTCTCTGGTCTCAGTCAACCCGTGTCTATATCGAAAGCGGAACGGTGATGTCGCACAATTCGATATGGTATCTGGTTGTCTGGGGAACCGTTTTTGCACTGACACAGTTGATATTCATCGTAACCCAAAGGCCTCCGTCCATCATCATGGCGCTCTTAATCATGAGCACGGCATCCATTATCGGAATGAACGGACGTATTATGCAGAGATATTTTTCAGCCCGGTCCAATCCGGAGATGTCCGGCGGATCTTTGCCAACATGCAGTCGTTGCGGAGCGAGCGTCGGGAGCGGAAGCGCCTTCTGTAACAAATGCGGAAACAGACTTTAATGGTGTAAAGGCTTACAAACCATGATTGACATATCCTTTATCCGTAAGGCGAGAAAGGCGATACTGTGGACAGCCGTTTCCGCTGTGACTTTTTTCGGCGTCATCGCCATTATATCGCTGGTTGTTTCCTGGGGCGTCCTTGCAACACCCATGCAATATCAAAAGGTCGTGCCGGATATTCGTTTGGGTCCGGGAGAAAGAAAGGTTTTTGAGTTCGAATCGTTTTGTCTCGACAACCACAGAGGCGGACCCCGTTCAACCGATGCCTACAGCCTGATGAGCACGCCGGCCATCAAACTCAGACCTTATCTGCGGGAGATCTTCGACGAATATTTATCGCACCCGTCGCGTTGGAAACAATCCGATGTCCAGCAGGCCGTATGGTACACCGAAGGACGTAAAAAGTGGGATTCTCTTTCTCCCGAACAACGGAATTTTATTAAAACCGCCACCGGCAAGGATGACCCTGTTTCCGGTCACCCCGTCATTTTTCTTAGCCGCACGGCCTCGGCTTTCGGCGTCGTGGTAAAAACCAATCTGACCCTGGTCTTTTTGGTCTTTTGTCTGGTTGTGTTAACGATGTCATCGCCCTGGACGGTTATTGAACACGGCGTTTCCTGGATGGTCAGTCCGCGTCTTTTACAGAAAATTGCTCAAAATCGTATCGGTCAAAGCATCAACAAAGTAGCGGAAAACAAGGAACTCAACCGGGCGCGCATTCACCTTGACGTTTTGTTCACCAATCTCGTATTCCGGATATTTTCGAGGAAACGCTGATGGGTTTTGCTGAAGTTTACAAATACATTCTTTCGTATTTCGGAATAGGTTTTCTGGGCATTGGCATCCTGCTTTCCGTCGGCCTGATTATTCCCGCCTGTTACTGGCTTTTCACCTCCGTGTCCGTCAATAAAGGGGCTGTGGTCTTCAGGCGGATTCTTTTAATGCTTGCCATCATGTACGTTTCATTTTCTTACTTGCGTGCACCATCCTTTTACGAGATTGGCGGATGGTGGAAAACGACTTTTTGGGCAGCCTTTGTCATCGGATTCATTGTGCCTGTTTTCAGGCTGGACATCGCGCGCCCCGATCGCCGGAAAGATCGCGTCATCGCATGGATGTCCGGCGTGTGGTGGACCCTGCTTATCGTGAGTGAAGCATTACTGGTATCGGGGGCAACTCTTCAGGCGTTCATTCTCTATTTATTTATTGTCGTCACAGGCCTTCTTTGCGGAGGCATGATGGGCACAACGGTTGCGCAAACGGCAAAGCGAAAGATTTCCGAATCAACCGAAGCCACGGGCACAAAATGAAAAGTATCAAGCACCGGCTGAAAAACATGATAGCTTTTATCCGTGAGCGCTGGGTGTCGCACGCGCTCAACCTGTTCCTTCTCTTCATGGGTATTCTGGGCATTTTTGTTTACGCGTTTGCCGACGGCAACGAGCCGATCAGTCTCAACAATGCGGTAGATGACGGCCAAATCAGGATCATCCAGTCAAGAAGTTCAGGCGGTTATTCCCGTTTTATGATGGAAATTGAAAACACAGGTAATCAGCCTTTATCCATCGATCCCTACGGAAGCGCGTTTGATCCGCCGCGCGGAGTGAAAACGCAACGAGTCGGAATCGGTCTTCCCATCAAGATGGGAGACAGGAAAATGGATTTGCGCAGGAGTCTTTCCACCGACCCGTCTCAGGAAGCGCCTGTCGGTTCTCAGGCCGATCAGGACAGCTCGGGCAACATTCCACCGGCAGCCGGCGCCGCGGCTGCCGGTGCGGCCGCTGCTACGGCCGCTGCCGGAGCGTTTCTTAGCGGAATGTCTCAGGGCGTAAGACCACGTGAAGTCGTAAGTGATATTGCCGGACTGATCAGTGGCGACGCCGATACCCTGCCGCCGGATGCGGAAGGGGCATCCGATTTCGACTATCAGATAGAGATGATCAAATCCTATCGTGATCAGGATATGTCTGAACTGGACTACCAGAAGCAGCGTCTTGAAGCCGCCAGGGCGCAGGGTGCCGATGATGTTGTCCGTGATGCCCGGGAAGCTGTTGGAAGGCTATCCCGCCAGATCAGCTCCTATGATAAGAATCTGGCCGAGCTGGGCCATAAACCCCTGGACCATGTTGAAATGGAACAGCGCCATTTTGATTACACCCGCGAGGATCTGGGTGTCGCTGTGACGGAAGCAAGGCACAAGCTTGAAAATTTGCGTGAAACGGGAAAATATATCGATCTCAGTCACCAGTTAGCCGAAAATTTCGGAACAGCTGAAGAACAGGCCTGGTGCCGTGATTTCATTGAACGGCACGCCAACCTCGGTCCCGACGGTTACGAGATTGACCCTGAAACGGCGCGCCAGATGTATTCCGGCCTGAAGAAGCAGATGTACGAATCCGGGCAGATTTTGAATGAGGCGGAAGCGGAATATCAGACTTCCGTAGCGGAAGAAATAGGGAAAAAGAAAGAAGTTGTCGAACAGATCCGCGACAACGCGACGCGCGTCAACCGGGTTCTGGCAAAATTTGATCCGACAGGAGTCGGTTCAAAGATCGTGGATGTTCAGCAGGGCGTGTATGGAGCAATCGAAGGTTATGAAGAAGGCGGGATTGCCGGAGCGGCTGAATCGGCCATGCTCACGGTTGCCGACAATTACTCTCAGGGATATGCGAGCGGCAATTACAACGCGCTGAAAGAGGCTTACGCCGAACAGGGAATATCCGATGAATCCATCGTCGAGCGTTTGGCGAAAGCCAATTTTGAAACGGCGAATGACAAATACAACGTTCTTGATCACATCGGCAAAGCCGTCCATCATACCATGGAGGGAGATTACGGGGCTGCGTTTGATTCCACGTTGGACGCATCGGATGCAAAAGATTCGCTGACAGAAGATTACGGCAAGACCAAAGAGTATATAACAGGGGAGAAATCCGATTCTCCTGATACAACCGGTACCCCGGAAAAGGATTGACCGCATGCACGTCTTTCCGGCAAGGCAGACGAAGGAAATACCGTAAATCGCCGCAAGGTTAAATCAGCAAAACCGGTAACGATAATATGGATATCCTGAAGCATGCGATAGAAAAATGAAATTTACGCCATGAGATTCATACGGGAGAAAATATTATGCAGGAAGCATTAAAGATTAATATTCAACAAATTATGGGATTCATCAAAGAAACAGGTTTGATGCCGTCCGCCTTATCACCATTCTATTCGGAAAAACCTGCGGCCAATCAGGATTCAAAGCTCAATAGCGCGTACATACCTCTGGTGAAGGTCGTGTGCGAACCATCCGCTGTGATCAGCGGCAGGGTCATATCGGCGCAAGGGGATGTCGTGACACGCATCTATGCCGATAGAAGCGGCCGGATGACTGTCCGTCACTGGCTCGACAAGGATGGTTTGCATAATTTCCGGCAGGTACAGGAGAAGGAAATCGCCACCGAAGCCGCTTTGCGGTTGATGCTGGACATTCCGCCCTCCAGACTGGACTTCGACACGGAACTAACTGAAGAATCTTTTTGTGCGCTGCTTGGATTGATTGACGGCTGGAGGGAAAAAACGCTTTCATCCCTGATTGACCGCAAACCCGGTGGAAAATTTTCTTTTACCGTGGAGTATCTCTACACAGCATTTCGCCGAAGCATCAGTAGCAATGATTTTCGCTGGTTGACGCCTCTGGTCAAAGAACTTTATCCGGGAAATCTTGAAGTTTCCAGTGCTGCATTCAAAGAAGGTCTTCAAAATATCTTTCCGAAATTCGCTCAAGCGGACGCGCAGGAAATTCAACTTTCGCCGGTGGGGGAAGAGCTTTGTTCAATGCTTGGCGCGCCCTTGGCGGCCATTAAATTGACTGTTTACGGAATAAAAAACGGCGCTATTTTCGAAGAAAATATTATGGGTTTGAGGGGTATGGGCATCTACTGCACCGTGGAATCTGCCGGGGAAGGCCATCGTAAAATTTCATTAAAAAATTCCTCCGCTCCGATGATAGAATTTTATATTCATTCCGCGCTGAAGGAAGCCTTGAAGGCGAGCACGGAAGCCGAAGCGCAACGATCTGTTAAGGATTCGGCGCAAACCGTTGCGGCATCTTCCGAATCCGTCACGGCCAGAGATCAGGAGCCTTCAAAGAAATTTTGTTCGGAATGCGGCAAACCGTTGAAACCGGGCGCAAAGTTCTGCGCCGGATGCGGAGCGAAAATATAACAGGGTTGCTTCATCATTGATAGACCGGCATTACTGTCATTACAAGCCAAGGGAGGGATATTATGTTTTGTTCAAATTGTGGACAGAAAATAGAATCAGGGGCAAAATTTTGTTCATCTTGCGGAACAGCGGTGACAAAACCAGCAACCGGACCTGCCAACCAACCGGTCTCTCCACCGTCTCAAACGCATGTAATTGACAATCAACAGCAATACTCGTTTCTGAAAAAGCGTAAGGGATGCCTGATCTCTCTCGGTGTTGTCGCTTTTCTCTTTTTGGCGCTGATTATCCTGGCCATTCTGAATGGCGGCGAAATCAGTTTTTCCACCGCTAACATTTCAGAAGCCTATATGGCATCCAAAATAAATCCTAAGACATCGGAGCCGCTGATTAAAACGGACGTGTTTCCCAAAAGAACAACAACCAGAATTTACGCCACAGCTCTTGCCAAGAATATTCCGGGTAAAACCAAGTTTTCAGCCATCTGGTATCATCTTCCTTCCGGCTCCAGTATCAGATCAGAGAATGATATTATCGCTGATAAGGATATGTGGCTGAATTTCAGCCTGACGAATCCGCGAGGCTTTGTTGCCGGAGATTACAAGGTTGAAATTCTCATCAATGACAAGGTCAAACAAACGCTGATTTTTAAAGTTGAGTAACTTAAATTTTTAAAACCGTGATTTCCACTTTTTTTTAAAGAAATAATGCTATTATCACTTACATGTCATAACAAACCAAGTTAAATCATTTTAACAAATGAAGTATCGGGAGGTAGCGTACAATGACACACAATGAAAATCGAATTGTAATTATAGCGGCACTGATTATCGGGATATGTTTTTTAATGGGCATTGCGATCGGAGGGTACTTCATCGGCAAGGGCGGCACGCGTTTTAAATCGGATACGCGGACCGTCACGGTCAAAGGACTTGTGGAAAAAGTTGTCAAAGCCGATCAATCTATCTGGGTATTGCGTTTCCGAAGGGCGAGCGAGGATATCAAAGACGCTCAGACCAAAATCAGCGCCGACAGGGATGCCGGAATTGCCTTTCTCAAAAAACAGGGATTTAAGGATGAGGAGATCAGCCGTCAACCGACCCGAACCATCGATAAATTGGCGCGGGAGTATGATCAAAATCAGGCAACGGAACGTTACCGTTACGTTGTAACCAGCTCTTTGGTTGTGACAACCCCCAATATCGATCTCGTCATTAAAGCTTTAGGCGAGACAGAGGAATTGCTGAAATCCGGCGTTGTTCTGGACGGCCAGGACGAAGGAACGGCCAATCCCCGCTACATTATCACGAAATTCAATGAATTAAGGCCGCAGCTTCTTGCCGAGGCGACAAAAAATGCCCGTATGACGGCGCAGCAATTTGCTTCCGATTCAGGAGCGCGTGTCGGTAAAATCCGTTCGGCCAATCAGGGGAATATCCAGATTTTTGGCAGCGACGGCAATGATGAATCCGCCCCCTACAGCCCGACAAGCACACCTGTCAAAAAGATACGCGTCGTCAGCACTTTTGAATTTGAGTTGATATAGCCGGATGTGATATGAACAAGACGGCGGTGGTTCAGCGGTTTCAGCAATCCGCCGGTTAATGTTTTCCCATGTGGGGCATATACCGTTGAACAAAAGATTTTTCAGGAGATGAGGAGTTAATACAATGAATAAATGCGCTGCCTGCGGCGAAGCGCAGGAACCCGGTGCCATTTTTTGCACGAATTGCGGACAACGTCTTACTCAAGATTCCAACGGAAGAAAATGCCCTTCCTGCGGGGCAAGCAATGAGCAGGACGCCGCTTTTTGCATCCATTGCGGGAGCCGACTGGAAGGACCAGAAGAACCGCACGCATCGGATACATCACCCATGACAACACAGCTTCTGGCGTTAAGCAATGACTTCCTGTCTGTCCGGGAAACCGCTCCGGGGCGGTTTGAATTTTCTTCAGAAACAGGCACACGATCTCCGCTTCAGAAGGTAAAGATAAAATATGAAGCGGTGGCACAGCTGGAACCACAAACAAAACAATTGACCTTCTGGGAAAAAATGGTGGAAAGTTCCGCCGGAATAACGGCAGGCGTTTTTGCGGAAAAAACGACTCAAAAGGGAATCGATGTCAGCAAAAATATTCACGGACATCTTTTGTTCGGCGGCAAATATGGTTTTGAATACGGCAAACTCAAGGATGTTGTTAAAGTCATTGCCGGCGAAAACGGCTGGCATTATAAAACAGTCCTATTCAAACCGGATATCGGCAAGGAAAAAGCGTCCAAAGATTTCTGGAAACGCATGCTGTCCATGAAAATTCTGATACCGGTTGTTGTTCTCTTTTTTATAGCGCTTCTCGGATCAGTCGCCTATGTATATTTTTCAGGCCGCTCCAATGCGGGAAGTTCTGATCAACGTTCCGCAAACAGAGGCTTTGCGCAAACAGGCAGTGAAAATGATCAAAGCCAGCAAATAATCAAAACCGATAAAGATACATACGATTATGGCGAGCGGATCCGTGTGCAGTATTTCAACGCGCCGGGTCATTCCAGAGACTGGATATGCATCGTGCCGGAGGGCTCCCGCAATACTTACGCCGGAGATTATCAATACATCCCCAGGCGCGGCGAGGGTGTTTTGACCTTTGCTTCTCCAAGCCCCGGAAAATATGAAGCACGGGCATTTTATAAGTACTTTCCGGGCCAATACAGAATAACGGCGCGTTATAATTTTACCGTTGAAGATTAGTTTCAAATGGCGAACCCGTTGACGTAAGCAGATGAATCCCGGATTTCAATGTTTGCCATCTGTTTTGAAAGCGTTTTATTTATCGAAAGTTGTTTTTATCCATTTTACGGCCGTATCCACAATGCGCCCATACGTTTCCGATTCCTTAACCTTCATGGACAGGGGAAGATGAAACGAGTGATCGCCGCTTTCAATAATATCCAATTTCCACGGCGCGGACAATCCGCGCAAGACCTCTTGCAGTATTGTCATATCGCACAAACTATCCCTGGTGCCGGCGAAAAAAAGCATGGGGATGCCAACCCGATATAAATGGGCATCTCTGATTTTCGAATGATCTCCCGCGGGGTGCAATGGATAACCCAGAAATATTAAACCCTCCACAGGCAAACTGCCCCCGGCAACCATCTGAGAGGCGACTCTGCCGCCCATGGACTTACCCGCCGCGATGGCATGATCGACTTTAAAATCAACCTGCTCCTGAAAATAACGAAAGACCGCCGCCCAGGTTTCTTCCAGCCTCTTTTGACTATCCGGCGCCTTCTGTTTCTTTTCTTTATATGGAAAATTGAACCTCAACGCCGGATAACCCGCTTCAGCCATACCATCGGCAAAGGCCGCGATCAGTTCATTTTCCATGTCATTGCCGGCGCCGTGCGCTGTCATCACACCAACGCCGTACCTGCTCTTTTTATTTTCAGGCATGGTTAGAATGGCCGAAACAGATTCATCTTTGGCAATATGGATGGTTAATTTTCTTCTATCCATAAAAATTATCCCCGGCTGAAATTATAATTATTTATTTTGTATTTCAGCAGATGTAGAAATGTCTCAGGAGGGATCTTGTTTTCCCCCGGTGTCTTTTGCTTCACCTTCTTCCTGGTTCGCTTCTTCCTGTTTTGCCCTGGCCTTGTTCAATTCCTGAAGCAGTTCATTGGACTGATTTAATATTCGTGCCGCCTCTGCTTCAAGTTTTCTCATCTTCTTATCCAGGGCGTCATCCGCCAGTTCCGATTCTAAAATTTCATCATCTAATATTTCTTCCGTCATAGTCATTATTACCTTTCTTATTTTTCATTCCCGCAAGGACGGAATTTAACTCTTAATTTCCGTCCCATTGAAGATTGAACAATCTGTTCATTACAGCCGTCTCCACGTCTAATCTTCAATCTTCTTTATTGCAACTTCCCGTATGGTCATTAAACCCTGAAATCCTTGCGACGCCCAAACGTTTAAATCTTGTACCGTAACATTGCTGGAGCATACAAACAGACGCGCTCCCCGGGGCAGACGCGTTTGATCTTGTTCATCCTTATAAATCTTCAAAGACCCGTTTTTAAATAAAATAATATAATATTTCATTCTCCCCTCTCCTTAAATCCAGGAACATTTAATCGGATCACATATTATCAATAATTTCCGCCCTTTTCATTTCATATTCTTCATCGGTCAGAAGGCCTTCATCATTTAATCTTTTCAACTCCCGCAATTTTCTAGAGGATTCACTATAAGGCTGGTCATCAACTACCGCTCCACCCCTTTGATTTGAAATTTTATGAGGGAAAGGCGCTCTCCTTTGATCAATGGGTTCTAATTCAAAAAAATATTCTTCTTTATAATCGTAAGCCCACGGCAAAGAAAAAATCGGAGCGGGAAAAAACAATCTGGGAATATTCAAAACATCCTTATGAATAGTAATTTTCTTGTCTGCATACCCTTGCTTTCGGAGAGTAAATGTTTTGCCTGCGTTCTCCGGCCCCGTCGCTTCTCTATCCCAGTGCATATAAGGTGTTATTCCCATTAATGCATCACCTTCGTAAACATTTGCCCCCGATGGTAAAGATTTAATATAAGTGGTACTTGCGCAACTTAATAACAAAAGCAGGGGCAACAAAAATATTATTTTTTTCATATCATCTCCTCCTGATCATTAAATAGACTAACTTTGATTTTATGATTTATCCTCCGGCAGCTCCCTCCTGCAAACATGACCTTCCTGTCCATCAAATTGAAAGGTACAGATTTAACTCGTTTTCACTCTTTGCCTGCCCCAACCATCATTCTTTGTTTCTACACATATCATATAAAAAATTACATTTTTGCTCGCA
>DJVN01000278.1 GCA_002441205.1 Syntrophaceae bacterium UBA6255
CCACGGGCGGTTATCTGGTTTACGGATCCTATACCCACAAGATTGTTTTCGATTATCATGACGGCGATATGTACTGGTGCACCGCCGATCTGGGCTGGGTTACGGGTCACACCTATATTCTTTACGGGCCTCTCTGCAATGGCGCGACATCCGTTATGTTTGAAGGCGTTCCCAACTATCCGACCTACAGCCGCTTCTGGCAGGTGGTCGAAAAATACAAAGTCAATATTTTCTACACCGCTCCAACCGCCATTCGCGCGATCGCCAAGGAAGGCGACGAGTTCGTGAAGAAATGCGACATCTCCAGTCTGCAGACGCTGGGAACAGTCGGCGAGCCGATCAACCCCGAAGCATGGAACTGGTACTACAATTTAATTGGCCGCGGCGAATGCCCCATCGTGGACACCTGGTGGCAGACTGAAACCGGTGGAATTTTGATTACACCTCTGCCCGGCGCGATTGAAATCAAACCCGGCATGGCGACACTGCCCTTCTTCGGCGTACAGCCGGTGCTGGTGGATGATGAAGGAAAAGAATTCAAGGATACGGTTGCCAGCGGTGCGCTGTGCATCAAGGTACCATGGCCCGGAATTATGAGAGGCGTTTATGGCGATCCCAAGCGCTTCCAGGAAACCTACTTTGAGCAGTTCCCCGGCTACTACGTGACCGGTGACGGCTGCCGCCGTGACAAAGATGGTTACTATCAGATTACCGGACGTATTGACGATGTTATCAATGTATCCGGTCATCGTATGGGTACTGCTGAAGTCGAAAGTGCTCTGGTTGCTCATAAGTCTGTCGCGGAAGCCGCCGTTGTCGGTATGCCGCACGACATCAAGGGGCAGGGCATTTACGCTTACGTCACGTTGAAGACCGGCGTGGAGAAATCCGATGCTCTGAAGAAAGAATTGGTCGCTCATGTCCGCACGGTTATCGGACCCATCGCTACACCCGACAAGATTCAATGGGCTGATGGTCTTCCCAAAACACGCAGCGGCAAGATCATGAGAAGAATTTTAAAGAAAGTCGCCGCCAATGATCTCGGCAATCTGGGTGATACCAGCACGCTGGCAGATCCAAGCGTTGTTGACGACATCGTCAAGAACAGACAGTAAAAAAATAGAGTCCGGTTCCCCGCAAAGGGAATCGGACTTTTTTATGAAAACAAAAGAAAAAATACAAATGCGTGTTTCCCCTAAAAAGAATCACACGCAGAAGAAGGAGGTTGGACAAAGTGAATATTATCGCATGCGTAAAACAAGTACCGGATACGGAAGCCCAGATCAAAGTCAAAGCAGACGGATCAGGGATAGACGATGGCCAGATTAAATGGGTCATGAATCCTTATGATGAGTACGGTGTGGAAGAAGCTCTGAAACTGAAAGAGAAAAACGGCGGGGACGTCACCATTGTCTCCGTGGGACCGGCAAGAGCGATGGAAACCATTAGAACCGCTCTGGCGATGGGCGCGGATAAAGGCATCCATATCAGTGATCCCGCGCTGGATAACGCCGATGCTTTTGTCACCGCATCAGCTCTGGCAGCCGCCATCAAAGGACTGCCCCATGACATTATTTTCTGCGGACAGCGCGCCATTGACGATGACTCCGGTCAGGTCGGCGCCATGCTGGCCGAACTTCTGGGAATTCCCCAGCTGACCCTGGTCACCAAACTGGATTACGCCGGTTCTTCCGTGAAAGTAATCAAACCGATTGAAGGAGCACAGCTCTCAGTAGAAACCAGCTTACCCTGCGTGGTAACGGCGCAGAAAGGTCTCAATGAACCCCGCTACGCGTCACTTCCCGGCATTATGAAAGCCAAGAAGAAACCCGTGGATGTGAAAAACGCGGCCGCTTTGGGCATCGCCACCGATGTGAAAGCCAAGGTAGCCAAAGTTGTTCCGCCCCCAGCCCGTGCAGCCGGCAAGATCATTTGCGGTGATGATGCGGCTCAGAAAGCGGCGGAATTGGCCCGGTGTCTCAGGGAAGAAGCTAAAGCAATTTAATTTAAAAGCGGAGGAATTGAAAAATGGCAAAAGGAATATTTGTAATTGCGGAACAGAGAGACGGCGCCCTGCGTAAAGTAAGTTTTGAGCTTGCTTCCGCGGCCAGAAAACTGGCTGACCAGACAGGAGATGAAGTCAGCGCCATTCTGCTCGGTTCAGGTATAGAAAGTTTGGCTGCCGAATTGGGTAAATTCGGTGTGGATAAAGTTTTTGTCGGCGACAACGCGGCTTTGGAACCCTATGTGACCGAAGCGCACGCTCAGGTCGTCGCCAAAATATTAAAAGATAATGATGCGGCTATCGCGCTGTTTGGCGCTTCCGTTCAGGGCAAGGATCTTTCCGCCCGCGTAGCGGCCAAGCTGGCCGGTGGTCTGGCGACAGACTGCACGGATGTGAAAGTTGACGGCGGCAAACTGGTTGCCGTTCGCCCGATGTACGCCGGCAAGTGCTTCGGCGAAGTGGTTTTCAATACCACTCCGGCCATGGCCTCGTTGCGTCCCAATGTGTTTCCGGCGGTGGAAAATGTCAAAGCCGGCGCGGTCACCAAGGTTGACGTTGCTGTTGACGCCCAGAAGAGCAAGATTCTGGAAGTGCAGAAAGACACCAGCGGCAAGGTTGACCTGACCGAAGCCACCATCATTGTATCCGGCGGACGCGGCATGAAGGGTCCGGATGAATACAAGATTCTGGAAGAGCTGGCTGACGTACTTAAGGGAACTGTCGGCGCTTCCCGCGCGGCGGTTGATGCCGGATGGCGTCCGCAGAAAGATCAGGTCGGACAGACCGGAAAAGTTGTTTCTCCGAACCTGTATGTCGCCTGTGGCATTTCCGGCGCGATTCAGCATCTGGCGGGCATGAGCTCATCCAAGTGTATCGTCGCTATTAATAAGGATGCGGAAGCTCCTATTTTTACAAAAGCGGATTTTGGTGTTGTTGATGATCTTTTCAAGGTCGTTCCTGAATTGACCGCTGCCTGCAAGAAACTGCTGGCGTAAAAACATTGGTTATAAATTTAAAAGTTTCCGGCAGTGGTATCGCTGCCGGAAACTTAATGTAAAAAAACAGTTCATGACTTTCGTCAAAATTTTCTTATTCAAGTGAACAAAGACTTGGGGGAAGATTAAATTAAAAAGCACATAACCTCAATTATTTCGGAGGATCAATGGAACATCATGGTATTAGCCCTATCGGAATAGGGAATGAAGGTCGTCAGGTTTTCTGGAACGCTCATAGCTTTGAGCCGTTCCTTTTTCTTTTTACTGCCATTGCCATGGCAATATTTGCCTACGGTGTTTATAAACGCTGGAAGCTCTGGAAAGCGATGGGCAAGGATGAAATCCGTGTGGACGAGCTTCCGGCACGAATAAAATCTCTCATTATGAACGGATTTTTCCAGGTCAAAACATGGAAAGATATATACCCGGGAATTATGCATGGCTGTATCTTCTTTGGTTTCTTTGTTTTGATTTTCGGCGCCGCTTTTGATGCCGGCGAATTCCATATTACGGAACCCTTGTTCAGCTGGGCGTTTTTGCGAGGCAGCTTTTATCTCGGATTTTCATTTCTGATGGATTTGTTCGGTCTGGTGGTGCTCATCGGCGTTTTGATGGCGGCCTATCGCCGGTACATTCAAAAACCGGATCGCCTCACGTATAAAGGCACGCCGGACACAACCCCCGAAGACGGCATCGTTCTTTTGTTAATCGGCGGTATTATCGTGACCGGATTCATCATTGAAGCTTTGCGTATTCACGCCACACTTGATCCTGTTACAGGTTACGCCACGTGGGAAGGATGGTCATTTGTCGGCTGGACCCTGGCCAATTTAATTTCCGGCATGGATATTGAAGCCGCTAAGACATGGCATTCGATCAGTTGGTGGACCCATACTTTTATCGCACTCGGTTTCATCGCTTACATTCCTTACTCCCGATTGATGCATATCATCACCACGCCGGCCAATCATTTCTTTGCCACGCTCAAACCGGCCGGATATGTGGAACCGATTCGCGATATTGAAAATCAGGAATCCTTTGGTGTCTCCAAACTGGAAGAATTTACGTGGAAGCAGATTTTTGATTCTGACGCCTGCACCAAATGCGGACGTTGTCAGGACGGTTGTCCGGCTTATCTGACCGGCAAACATTTATCACCCAAGAAGCTGATTCAGGATATCAAGACGTTCTGGCTGGAGCAGGCTCCTCTGGCGGCAACCAAGGCGGTTGTCCCTGTTGCGGAAGGCGCGGAAGCACCGGCTCCGGCCGAAGCTGTTGAAGGCGAAGCGCCGGAAAAAGCTTTGATTGGCGATGTCGTTGATCTGAATTCGGTGTGGGATTGCACCAATTGTATGTATTGTATGGAAAACTGTTCGTCTTCGATTGAACATATCCAGAAGATTATCGATATGCGCCGCTACAAGGTTCTGACCGAGGCGGATTTCGCTCCGGAACTGCAGTTGACCTATCGTAACATGGAAAACAATTCCAACCCCTGGGGCATCGGTGCTCATATGCGCGGTGACTGGGCGAAAGAATTGGGAATCAAGACTCTTGCTGAAGATCCCAACGTCGAATATCTTTTCTACGTCGGTTGCTCCGGATCTTTTGATGACCGCGGTAAAAAGATATCTGTGGCCTTTGCCAAGATTCTGCAGGCCGCCGGTGTCAGCTTTGGCATTTTAGGCGGCGAAGAAAGCTGCTGCGGCGATTCAGCAATGCGCGGCGGTAATGATTATCTCTTCCAGTCGCAGGCTCAGGCCAATATCGAAATTATGAACGGCTATGGCGTAAAGAAGATTATCGCCATCTGCCCGCATGGCTATAACTGTATCAAGAAAGATTACCCCAATTTTGGCGGCAACTATGAAGTTTATCATCATACGGAAATCATTGCCGACCTGATTGCGAAGGGTAAGATTAAATTCACCCAGAAACTGAATGGAACATATACGTATCATGATTCCTGCTTCCTGGGCCGTTACAATCAGGTTTACGAGCAGCCACGCAGTATCTTGAATGCCATCTCCGGCGTGAACGTTGTCGAAATGGAACGCAATTTCTCCAAGAGCTTCTGCTGCGGCGCCGGTGGTGCCAGAATGTGGATGGAGGAACATGGTGACCGAATCAACAACGCACGTACCGATCAGGCCGCGGCAACAAACGCCGGCACGGTCGCCGTCGGATGTCCGTTCTGTCTAACCATGTTCTCTGACGGTATCAAAGACAGGCAGCTTACAGAAAAGATGGTTGCGCTGGATATCGCCGAAATCGTTCTCAAGGCGATGGGCATGGAAGAAGTCAAAGAGCCCGTTGATGTTTGCGCAACGTAATCAATTACTTTGAAAAATAAGCACAAAGCCCGGTCTAACCAACCGGGCTTTTTTTATGAGAAAAACAAAAATATGATTGAATTTCGAGAGCGGTAGAGTATAATGCCATAATTTTAAAATTTGGGGGGTAGTAAAAATGGCAGCAAGTATTTATGACAGTAAACCTTGGTTAAAATCCTACGAAAAAGGCGTTCCGGAAAGCATCAAATATGAAGAACTTACCATGCCGGACTATCTGGAAAAATCGGCAAAGGATTTTTCCAATGATACGGCACTGGTGTTTGTCGGTTACAAGCTGACCTACAGGCAGTTTAAAGATCAGGTGGACAGATTTGCCACATGTTTGACGGACTTTGGTGTCAAAAAAGGCGATGCCGTCGCCATTCTTTTGCCGAATAGCATTCCCTGCGTTGTCGCTTACTATTCTATTCTGAAAATAGGCGCCATCGCTGTTATGAATAATCCGTTATACTCCGATCCGGAGCTGGAGCATCAATTCAACGATTCCGGTTCCAAGGTGCTCATCACGCTTGATGCCGTCTGCAACCGTATGATTGCTCTGCGGCCGAAGACAAAGATCAAGCAGATTGTTTACATGAGCATCGGTGATTTTCTTAATCCGATTAAAAGATTTCTCGGGAAAAAAATGAAGAAGTTTCCCTTTGCGGATGTGCCGCCAACTCCTGACGTGTACCGCTGGATGGATTGTATTGCCAAATATAAGCCCAATCCTCCTCAATTAAAAATGACATTTGACGATATTGCCATGTACCAATATACCGGTGGAACAACCGGTGTGTCCAAGGGAGTCGTTCTGACTCATGGCAATTTAAGCAAGCAGGTTCAGCAAATCGACGCCTGGTACCCGACTTTTAAAAAAGGTGGAGGCAATGCCATGCTGGGCGCCTTGCCTTATTTTCATGTGTTCGGACTCTCCTGTTCCATGAATCTGTGTGTTTATATGGGCTGGAATCAGATTCTCATTCCCCGGCCGCAGCCGCAACCGCTTTTGGAAGCGATTCGGGAGTACAAGCCGACCTTTACACCCTTAGTGCCGACCATGTTTATAGGTATGCTGAGTCATCCAGATCTCAAAAAAACCGATATGAGCTGTATCAAGGGAGCTTTTTCCGGCAGCGCTCCCCTTCCGGTTGAGATTATTCATGAGTTTCAAAAGCTGACAGGAGCCTACATATCCGAAGGATTCGGCATGACGGAAACCTGTCCTGTAACCCATATGAATCCGTTCAATGGCAAGCAGAAAGTCGGCAGCGTCGGCCTGCCCTGCTCCGATACATTGGCGAGAATCGTTGATCTTGATGATGGCGTAACGGACATGCCTGTTGGAAAACCGGGAGAATTAATTGTCAAAGGCCCGCAGGTTATGAAAGGGTACAAAGGCATGCCGGAAGAAACGGCCAACGTTCTGAAGGACGGCTGGATGTACACAGGAGATATTGCCACCATGGATGAAGAAGGATATTTTTATATCGTTGACCGCAAGAAAGATATGATTATCTCCGGTGGATACAATGTCTATCCCCGCGACATCGATGAAGTCTATTACGGCAATCCTAAAGTGGAAGAAGCCTGCTCCATCGGCATTCCTGATGCAAAACGCGGGGAAAATGTGAAACTCTTTATCGTTCTCAAGCAGGGTCAGACGGCGACAGCCGAAGAGATGATTGAATTCGGCAAGGCCCATCTGGCCGCCTATAAGCTGCCGTCTGAAGTTGAATTCCGTAACGAACTGCCCAAAACCACCGTGGGTAAAATACTGCGCAAAGAGTTAAGAGCGGAAGAATTAAAGAAAAGAAAAGGTTAATCAATCTTGAAAATGGAGACGCTTCACGAGAGGCGTCTCCATTTTTTTATGACGAAGGGAAAGCATCATGGAATATAAAGACATTCTTTTTAATGTTGAAGAAGAAATTGCGACCATTACATTTAACAGGCCGAAAGTTTTAAACGCCATGAATTTCGAAATCATGACGGAAATTCTGGACGCGGTGACCATCTGCGAAAAAGATGAAAAAATCAAAGTGCTGATTTTAACCGGCTCGGGCGACAAGGCTTTCGTCGCCGGTGCGGACATTTCCCAAATGCAAAACAGCACGACCATTGAAATCCAGCAGATGATGGAACTCGGGCATCGTACGTTGAGGCTTATCGAAACCATGCCCAAACCATCCATCGCAGCCGTCAACGGTTTTGCATTAGGTGGCGGTACGGAAATATCCTTGGCCTGTGATATCCGCTTTGCTTCGGAAAAAGCTGTTTTCGGTCAGCCGGAAATATTAATCGGTATTATTCCCGGTTGGGGCGGCACTCAGCGCCTGCCCAGACTTGTCGGAATGGGCATAGCCAAAGAACTAATTTTGGGAGGCGGACAGATTAACGCCCAGCGCGCCTATGAAATAGGGCTCGTCAACAAAGTATGTCCTCCTGAAAATCTTCTGGAAGAAACCCGAAAGTTTGCTTTAAAGCTGGCCAAACTTCCCCCGTTTGCCCTGAAGATGGCCAAGAACGCGATGAACTACGGATTTGATATGTCGCTGGATAATGCCAATAAACTGGAGATAAGCTGTATCGCGCAGTGCTTCAGCACGCAGGATCAGAAAGAAGGCATGAAGGCTTTTCTGGAAAAGAGAAAACCGGCGTTTACTGGAAAATAAAATAGCGCCTGTTGTTCCAGAAAGTCTGTGAAAGCGGATTGAAGGAGTTCTGATAATTTATTTTCCGGTAATTTCCGAATTAAAATTAATATGTCATTGAGAAATCGGCATGGTTCTAGTGATGTCTGCCTGATTCGATGAAAACATGAAATTATGTAAGATCCATAAATTCGGCGACATTACAGGGTACGAGCTTGGTTACGGATACGTGGGCAAGCCATATATGACAACTATATTTTATTCTATCGGGAATGTCATTATCGATACGGGACTGTCTCTCGCGAGGAGAGAAGTCTTGGAGATAGTGCGGGATAAAAAAATCGATTGTATACTTCTAACGCATCACCATGAAGATCATAGCGGGAATGTAACTGCGATGATGAAAGCAAAACAGGTTCCTGCCTATGGCCATTCAAAAACCATAGAAAAAATGCGCGACGGTTTCAACATCCTCATGTATCAGCATGTGATGTGGGGAAAGGCGGAAAAAGCGAATATCTCACCCCTGCCCCGTATGATTAATACAGGAGAGTTTTCATTGATTCCCATTCATGCTCCTGGTCACAGCAAAGATCATACGATTTTTTTCGAGAAGAATCATGGCTGGTTATTTTGCGGTGATCTTTATCTTGGTTCAAAGATAAAGTATTGTCGCGCCGATGAAAATTTAATCGACACTTTAAATTCTCTCCGGGAAACATTGAAACTTGATTTTGATTCTCTTTTTTGTGCTCATAATCCAAGAGAACATAACGGACATTTGGCCCTTCAAATGAAACTAGAATTCCTGGAAAATTTTTGTGGTGAAGTCGGGCATCTGCTAAGCGGTGGATTATCACCAGGAGAGATCATTAAAAAAATGTCGCATAACGAAGTACGTTTTGTGAAAATGTTTACCTTTGGCAATGTCAGTTTTGAGCAAATGGTTCGTAAGGCGATACAGTATGTTCATGCAAAATCCGGTGCATCTTGAAGGCTTGCGGAAAGGTAACAGTTCAAGGTGCTACGTTCAAAATTCAACGTTAAAATTAATATAACGTAGAATCTTGAACATTGAACGTAGAATATGTTTTATGATTACCAGATTCCGTACCAGTGCGAGCTTCCTTCTATATGTTGCAACAAGCGCTTCATCAACACATAAGAAGGCCTTTTCTATATTTTACGAAAAAGATGTTTTTTAATACACGTTAAAAAATGGAAAAACAAAATAGATCTGAAAACGATGTAACCGCTAAACTTTTCCCCGATTCCGCGGAAAGGCATTACAAATATCCCCTCCTGGGATTTTTAATATTATCTCTGCTTATCTTCTATGTTTACTATCCCTCTTTTAAGTTTGATTTTATCTATGATGATTTTGTCGTTATCAAAAAGCAGCAATCGCTTACAGGCATACATGATGTCGTGCGCATATTCCAGGAGAGGCATTATCCCACTCTGCCTTATTACCGCCCGGTCGTCAGGACGACTCTCCTGTTGCAGAAAACAATCTATGGTGACAATCCGGCGCCATTCCACCAGTTTAACACCTTCTTGTTATGGATAGCAGCCGTATGTGTATATTGGCTGCTGCGCCAGCCGCAAATAAACATGCCCCGGCTTTTGGCTTTCATGATTTCCGGCATTTTTGCTCTTCATCCCGTTGTCTCAGCGAGTGTTTATCCTATCGCTTCCGGTCGTGAAACCCTTCTTCCCGGAATATTCATGATCCTGACCATGATCAGCTATTTCAAGAAAGGAAAAATCTGGTATATTTGGACACTTGTTTTTTTTACGGTGGCTTTGTTTGGCAAGGAACAAGCCGTCATGCTTCTGCCTCTCTTTGTTATCGGGGACCTGACCGGGATGAAGGACGATCCTTCCCGGAGAAAGATCAATTACTGGTTAAAACGTTACGCACCGATGGCCATAATACTGCTCATCTATATGCAAATCCGTTTCTCATTATTCGAGGGAACGGAATTTTCTCCGACAATCTTCAACGAGCCCTTGAAACCTTTATTAACGCCTTTTTATGCTTTACAGTCTATTTTTGCCCCATTCTATGATGAGGTATACGAGCCGAGACACGCAAAAATCTGGCTGTCCATCCCCCGTTTGGTAATCGCTATGCTATCGGTTTTTGCTTTAAGTTGCGGGATATATAAATATGCTGATCAAGGCCGTTCACTTTTTATTTTTTGGGGATCATGGTTCGTATTGAGCATGCTGCCCACGGCCAATGTCATCGTCCAGGAAGCCGCATTTTCAGAACGTTATGTTCTGCAATCCTATCTGGCCCTTCTCATGATAGGCGCATTCATTCTTGCACAGATCTGGCGCAAGAAACGGGTCCGGCCATTCATGATCATTATAGGTATCGTGGTCATGATGATCCTGGCTAACTTTACCATGAACCGCGGAAACTTTTTTATTGGAGAAGTTGAATTTTATAAGCAATGGATCAGGGTCAATCCTGACCACCCGGATTCCTATTTGGTTTTGAGCGAAATATACTTGCAGAAAGGGGATATTGATCAGGCTTTACATTACAGTTCCAAGGCGTTCACGCTCAAACCGGATTATATACCGGCACTCGAGCATATGGCAATCATCTTGGGGGAGAAGGGCGAATTTGAAAAGGCTGTAGAATATTTCCATCGGGCCCTAGCTCTTAATCCGAATGTGGCAAACACGCGCTTGAATTTCGGTGTGTTCTATTTCCGGAACAAAAAGTATGAACTCGCGATCAAGGAGTTTAAGAAATGTCTGGAACTCGATCCGTCGAACCCTGTTATTTATTATAATCTCAGTCTCGTCTATGAAAGCATGAATCAAAAATTACTTGCGGAGGAATATTACAGAAAAGGATATTCACTCTCTTTGAAATAAGATAAGATCACGATCAAAATCTTATTATTTTTAAGCATTTCAAGTTCGCTCACAAATTACGTATTTACTTTTTTCATATTGTTTAGTAAAGTACGAAATAATTTAGCTCTCCGATGTTATGACGTTTATTCTAAAGAAAGCTTTAAATCATACCCGTTGTGTCATTTCGAGGGGCGCAAGCGACGTGAAATCTTTCTTTATATTATGACGTTATAAGATTTCTCCCTTCGGCCGAAATGACAATTTGACAATTACGCAAAGGTTTCCTAAGGTCACTTGAGGAAATTTTATTTAAATTAAGTAAATCAAAAATTTGTATTACCGGAGGAAAACAATGATTAATAAACTGAGAAAAAAAAGATTTTTAGCCAGAATTTTATTGAATATTATCTGGGCGGTTTTTTTAATTCTGCCGGGTTGCAGTGGCGGAGGTGGCGGCGGAAGTGATGACGACAATGCCCAGACTAATCTTGAGGGCACATGGAATGTTCATGTCCTGGAAGCCGGTGATGCCAATGGATGGAGCCGTTATAATGTAACCATCAATGATTCGGGAGAAATAACTTTTAACAATTGTCTCGATTCGTCAGGCAGCACAACCTGCCCCGCAGAAGCGATCGTTTGGACCATTAACCAAACAACCAGAGTCATAACGGAAACAA
>DJVN01000093.1 GCA_002441205.1 Syntrophaceae bacterium UBA6255
AGACAGGCCAGTCCTCCGCAGGCGACCATCTTGATGAATCGTCCTGCGCGGCGCATCGGCTGTCCCATGACTTCATTCACCAAGCTGTCAGCATTCAGCGGTAGTTCGTTTTCCTCCCAAAGCGCGTCCCGATTCGGCATCAGTGACGGGCCGATATAGCTTGCCGCGATGACCGGTATGGCCGAATTGATTTTTTTATGATCCAGGACCGACAATTTCTTATTTCTCCTTAATGATTAAATAACTTGTGCATGTTCCGCCAAAGCCGAAATAAGTAAATAAATATGCGCCGTCGCGCGCCGGTAAATTAATCTGAGAAGGCGCAAATCCAATTTCGGGATCAATTTCCGTAAAACCAAAACTGCGCGGTATAAATCCTTCTTCGCAGCAGGAAAGCCAAAGCGCTGTTTCCACTGCTCCCGCCGCGCCAAGCGTGTGACCAACCGCTCCCTTAAGGGACACCACCGGAGGAAGTTTTTCTCCAAAAAGCTTGACCAGCCCTCGTCCTTCGGAAAGATCGTTGTCACGTGTGCCTGTGCCATGCGCCTTGATAGCCACAACATCGCTGGCGGATACCCGCGCCGATATCAGGGTTTGTTCAACAACCTCGCTGACGGTCACGCCGTCAATCCCTGCGGAAGTCATACTTTTTATATCGTTGAATTGATAACCGCCGGAGAATTTATATTTCGAAGAAGAAGACTTTCCCTCTTCCAGAATTACAACCGCAGCGGCCTCGCCGATTTGCATTCCGGCGCGATTCAGACAAAAAGGACGGCATTGGTCGTAGTCAAAAAGAAGCAGACTGGCAAAGCCATGCAGAGTCATGTTAAGCAGTGGTTCAAAGCCGACGACTATCGCGCGGCGTATTTTCCCCCGTTTCAGAAGATCGGCAGCGACGACCAAAGCGTGCGAACTGGAAACACAGGCCATGCTGAAAGTTAGCGCCATGCCCCGGATGCCGTATTTATTGACGATTAAATCGGCCACTTCGCCGGGGCCGCGGTTGCGGCACGAAATTGCAGGTTTTTCCTTGTCAGGATTTTTCCGCACGGCTTCGGTAAATTCATATTCGTTGCGAATGAAAAGACCGCCTGTTGTTCCCACCAGAACGCTGGATTCGGCAATCTCTTCAGAGGATAGTTCCGCGCGCGCAAAAGCCTCAGAAAACGAGCCCTCCAACATCGCCATTGCTTTATCCAGTGGATTACCGTGATAAGTAACCTCAAAAGCCTTAAGTTCCCGATTGGTTAAATGAGAGGAAACGCCTGCCGAAGCCGGTGTAACGTTTCCCGCTATCAAATTACGCGCGGATTCGGGAGCACTCCACCCCAAAGAGGTGACGGCACCCCAGCCGCGCACATAAACATCCGCGTTGGTCATTTTTTTACCTTTGGCGCATCGATAATAAAATCGGCCAGTGTGTCGAAATTCTGCATGGCCTTGGCCGCCGTAGAGGCGTTTTTCAATTCCACACCGAATTGATATCTTATCTCCATGGCAATTTCCATCGCATCGAGGCTGTCTAACAAAAGCGGTCCGGGGCCGCCGATAAAAGGAACGTCGGTCGGCACATCTTCGGCTTTCACGTCCGTTATCTCACACGCGCTGATCACCATTTGCTTCAGCTTGAAAATCAACTCTTCCCTTGATGATACATTTAAATCCCGTAAATTTTTCTCTACATCCACTTCACTTTCCTCCCCGCTATATAAAAACAGACCAACGCAAAAAACGTCAAAACGGCCAGTTTCGGCAAAATTGAACTGAAATCCGCGTCGCGGACAAAAACATCCAGATAAGCCTGATGCGCCCAGAACATCGGCGAGATCATGGCCAGCTTTTTCATAAAAATCGGCATGACCACATGCGGCACCATGATGCCGCCGAAAACCGCCATCATCACTGCTCCTGTAGCGGCCAGCGCCGAGGACTGCTCCGGAGAGCGCCCCAGTGCGGCAATCATGACGCCAAAACCGGTGGAAGCCGCCGCGACAACCAGGGTCACCGGTATCAAATGCCACGGATGCGACCCCAGTGTAAAGGGGAATTTAATGAACAAAGGCATGATCCAGATGCCGACAAGAAGCATTAAAGCAAACTGAATCAAATTAATCAAATAATAAGGGATAAGTTTGCCGAAAATAATCAGATTGGCGCCGACCGGATAGGTAAAAAGCCGTTGCAGCGTGCCGTCGTTTTTCTCCCTTAAAAACCCGATCGACATGGGAATGGCGATAAAGAACATCGCAAAAATTGACCAGCCGGGGACGCTTTGCTGGAGAGGGCCGGGCAGACTTTTATTCTTTTTGGTTTTTTCCACGATAAAACTTTCCGCCATCGCTTCCATATCGTCAATGCCCATGACGACCGACGCGGTCAGACTGGTCATCAGTGACCGTACGGCAGCTTTATAACCGGCATCCAGCACCGGATCAAATTCCATCTCCACCGGTTTTGTGCCGTTTTCGAACTCATCCGGTATAAAAATGACCGCGTGCGCCCTGCCATATTCAAAAAGTTTATTGTTGTCATAACCTTGCGGTCTTTCCACGCGCTGAATGAGTTTGTGAGCATTTATTTTTCCGGCAAGCAGAGCGGCCTTCGGCGAACCGCCGGCGGTTTCAATAACGACGGTAATCCGCTGGCCGGTTATTTTTTCCGTATAAATTCCCTGCATGGCCAGAGACAAAAAGAAAATCAGCGCCACAGGCATGATAAACAAAACGGGAATGGTCTGACGGTCGCGCAGTAAAATCAGTATTTCTTTGCGGATTAATGCTGTTAATTTTCTTGATGTCAATTTATGCAATCCTTAATCCCACTTAGCTTCGCACGTGGGATAATTCAACTAACGCTTCAAACTTCATCCCGACTTGTCGGGATTCGTTCTTGGCGAGTTTCATTATTATTCATCACGCAAACCTCGCCCCGTGCGTTCCAGAAAGAATTTTTCCAGATTATCAATCTTATCCATATCACCGGAAAAAATTCCCGACCCTCTGTCCAGCATCGTCACTTTCGAACATACTTTCTGCGCTTCATCCATGATGTGCGTGCAAAGGACAATCGTTATTCCTTCGGCGTTCATCTTTTTCAGTGTTTCATAAATATGGTTGCGGCTTTGCGGGTCAACCCCCACGGTCGGCTCATCCAGAAGTAAAAGCCGGGGCATATGGAGCATTGCCACCGCCAGATTCAGGCGGCGCAGCATGCCTCCGGAATAGGTTGACGCGCGTTTTTGCGCGTACGGCAATAGTCCGGTTTCCTGCAAAACAGTGTCCGATCTTTCCGTCAGGAGGTCTTCGGAAAGTCCGGCCATGGTACCGAAGATACTCAGATTCTCCCTGGCGGTCAGAGACGTATACACCGATATCGGTTGGGGAGCATAACCCACGGAGGCTAACTTTTCCCGTTCATCATTAGTATTACCGTAAATACAAATGCTGCCCTGATAGCCGCGCAACTGTCCGGTAATCAGACGCATCAACGTGCTTTTACCCGCCCCGTTGGGCCCCAAAAGCGCGTGAATCTCGCCACTTTGCACCAACATGGAAAAATCGCGTAAAGCGTATTCTGAATTCAGGGCAGCCGGTTGATCAGCCGTCTGGTTGTAGGAAAATGTTATTTGTGAAATTTCCAGAGCTTTCATGATTTCAGTTTACTTGCGACATCCCGCAGATTCTTGAAAAGCGCTTCTTCCCTGCCCGCGCAAATCAGCATCAAGCCGCCTGCTTTGGCAAACGTTTCTTCCTGATTGCCTCTTTTTTTGATGATGCGCGCGGCGGTTACGGCGAACTCTCGCCAGGTATCACCGATGGCCGTCATATCCCGGGACAATTCATCCAGCTCCGCAGAACCGAACAACCCGGCGGCTTCCTGCAGAAAGGCTGCATACATATAGCGGAATCCGGCGCCGCCCGTGCCGACTTCCTCCTGCATGCGGACAATCATGCCCAGCTGCCGGCAGGCTTCCTCAAATCCCTGTGTCCTGTCGAATTTGATAATTCTTTTTGCCAGATAACGAATACCGCGAATGCCGAAAATCGGGAGTGGAATTTTGAGCATCATATTGCAGGTATCCAGCATGCCCTTGATGCAGGCTCCCCGCACATCAGGATGTGGATCAATCGATACCGGATAATACATGAAGCCATGCGGCTCCAGAGGCCCGCGCGCAAAACGTGCCCTGATCAAATCATCGGCCAGGCAGTCCACCGGTTTGTCCAGAACGGGGTCGCTGACGCGAAATCCATTTTCGATTTCGCGCAGGACAACGATGTTGTGGCCGTTGAACTGAAAACGGAAACGATTCGGGAAGTAAGAAAGCCAGTAGATGTTGGTGGTCAGGCCGACAATCTGGCCGCCGCGAATCACGCGAAGCATTTCATCCATGCCTTTCTGCGCATTGCGGAAATGTTGCGTGACGAATTTTCCGCCCAATCGCTTGGCGGCCTTACGAAAAACCGCACCGGGTTGCGTCCGGTAAGTGCTGATGGGCAGACCGACCCATTTTACAAACGGCAGATGGCCGAAAAAAATACCGCTGCCGATGCCGAACACCATCGGTTCACTGATTTCCAATCCCTTATCCCGGAATAAGGCCGCGGTAACGCCGGTTTCGCAGTGCGCGGCATGATGGTGAACAAAAGGCTTCCCGCCGGCTGTCATTTCTGTTTCAGACAATAATCAATCCTGTCCTTTCTAGTTTTGAGGTACCGTTTTCAATTCTTCTATCGTAATCGCGAGCGCCTTCGCGTAACGTTCCAACAACGAATCCTTGAGTTTGGTAAAAATTCCCGGACGCAAATGTCGTTTGACCCTAAACACCGCAATGCCCGTTGTTTTTCCCAGAATTTCCGGTATCATCTGCCGACGCTCCATGTGATACGCCAGCGGGCTTTTCTCCCCGGCAAGCACAGCCTTTCTGGTTTTTTCCAGATTGACAACCAGCTCATCAACGGCAAGCCTATTAATAAACTCCTCTTCGCTCCAGCCATTGCTGGGCACAATGACATACTTGCCTTCGTCATTGACTGCGTAGCAGGCTCGTTTTATCCCTTCATAATATTCAACCGTATTATCCTGTGGAACTTCCTTTACCTTCATGGACACTCCCGCCGGCAATGGAAAACTTTCACCCATTTAACAATATTTCTTATACTAAAATTAATAATGCGAAAAGAAAAAAGTGGTTTACTGTAATTATTCTTTTTGATTTATTCTTTTACCCAAAAACGGCTCGAAATGATGCCACTCGAAGGGATGCTCGCGGGCAAATTGAGCCAGGTCGTTCGCATAGGCCTGCGCCGACTCCTGCACCGCCTTTTTTCTGTCCGCACGTGAGGCGGCAAACACCTTTCGTCCGGGAGAAACTTTAATATGATATTTGCCGATTTTTTCCTGATAGACGAAAAAAGTCATCAACGGCGCGCCGGTCATCAGTGCAAACAAATGAGGCGTGTCGGGAAGATGAACTTCATGACCTAAAAAATCCACGGTGACAAAAGTCTGCTCGCCCCAGAGACGGTCGCCGGTCATGGAGACAATGCCGCCCTCGCGCAGGAAATTAATTCCTTCAATCAAGGCGAAAGGTGATTTTTCATCCTCTGTGGTTACCACTACCCGAACACCACTGGTCGCCAGAATCTGTTTTTGAATATGCTCAATCTGCTCTTTGTGCTTTGCGCCCAGATACAGCATGATCGGCAAGCCTTTTTTATTCAGTGTCTGCGCAGCCAACTCCCAGTTGCCGATGTGTGACATCAGGAGGATAGCGCCGGTTTTTTTCTGCACCGCCTCTTCCAGATATTCCCATCCTTCCTTTATATATTCGATTTCTTCTTCATCCAGGCGTATGAACCGGTGAATATAAACATCGGTAAATTTGTGATACTGACGCCACGCGCACCAGAGGTGATAGAAAAACCAGTGTTGGGGAAATAAGGTGCGGTAGAACTCGAAGCTGTTGGCCACGCGTATGGGGAAAAGAAAAAAGTATCCCGTGGCGATAAACCAGGAGACTATGCGGAAAAACCACAATCCCAGTCGCCTAGTCAGATAAAGTAATATTTTATAAGGCAGTTTTGTCATAAACCTCTATTTTCTCTTCCCCATAAACCATTTCTCTTCGATTCCTTTGGTATCCGATGCAAATACTTTGACGGCAAGGCCAGCCTTCTCCATAAAATCAATAATTTCCGTTTCGGAACGGAATCTGTTCGGCATGCCGGTTATTTTTAATCGGGTTGTTTCTATCCAGCGTTTCCATGGATTTCTTGTATCCGAAGGAATTGTCGCCCGGACAAGCAATGTTCCATCCGCCGAAAGTTTTTCGTGAATTCTCTGAAAAGCAAGATGGACTTCTTTATCAGAAATTAAATGAAGCATGTCCAGCATCAGGACGTAATCCACTTCGCCTTCAACTTGCGGCAGATCGGGGGCGCGTCCTGCTACAACGGAACCGCGATTGCCGATAACGCGCGAAGCGATAAGCACGCGCTCTTCGTCCGGTTCGATACCGAAAACTTGCGCCTGCGGATAAATTTCCAAAAGCCAGGTGGCGGGCGCGCCGAAGCCGCAACCGATATCAATCATCCGGCGGGGATTTTTTACGTACTTATCCAGTTCCTTGAACATCGGGTCAATTGTCATTTTCATACGTGCAAAAACGCGCGGATAAGCGGGCAGATGCCGGTAACGCAGAATTGTCCGCTTCAAATGTTCCCGCGAGCCGATTGCGATTTCACCGGCAGGATATTGAACCGGCGCGAATATTTTCTCCATCAGCACCGGCAGGATAAAATATGATCCAATCAAAGAGTAACCGATCCCCAAAAACGAAACGATGCCTATACTGCGTAAAAGCGAATGGCCGGCAAAAACTAAAACGCCAAAGCCGGTTAACGTGGTTAACGCCGCAAGAAACATGGCCAGTTTGATAGTTTGCATGGCGGGAGATTGCTCATCAGGATAACGCTGATAGGTGCAAACATAATAAATGGCATAGTCAATCCCCATTCCCATAATGACAATCCAGAGCATAATGCCCGGAATATCAATCGCATGGCCGATAAGTTTAAGCGTACCCAGGGTGGCAATCAGCGCAAAAGCGACAGGCACCAGAGTCACCAGCGTCAATTGCCAGTCCAGAAAATATAAAAAGATAACGAGCATAAGGCCGATGCTGATGATCAATGCCACTTCCAGAAAAAGGTTTTTCAGAAACTCTCCCAGTCTCCTGCTGAACAAATCTCCATCAAATATTTTAGCGACGCCACTTTTTGAAATGCGATTAAAAAAATCTTCCGCGCTGTAATTTTTACCGGCAGCCAGCAAACTCAATTGCGTATAGCCTTTGGAATTTTTGGCAATGCCCAGCATTTCAAAATATTTTTCCGGTATATCAAAAGAACCGGCCTTTTTCTGATGGATGATCTTCCAGAAGGGTTCAAAAGCATCAGGCGCGAAACCGGACTCCTTTGCCGCCGCGCGAAGATTTTTTTTCAGTTCCGCTATACGCTCTGTATTCCAGAAAGAGCGCCAGACGGCAAAATTTCCTTGCGCCTGCTCCGATGATGGAAATAAAACGGAAGGAAGAAAAACAGGTTCCAATTTTTCCTGCCGCGCGTCATCGGAGAGCCATGTCAACAGCTCAACATTTTTTTTCTGTAACTGCGTCATGCTTGAAGCTTCCAGAAAAGCATAGCATTTGCCGGAAAGATTGCCCCAGACATCCTGCATTTTTTTATCGGCGTTGATGGTTTCCTCGCTCATGGAGTTCATGGCGTTCAAATCGACATTGAAAACCGGCTTGGCAAAAACAATCATGATCACGCCGAAAATAACGGCGCTCATTATTTTCCAGTTTGCGGGAGCGGCAATTTTATTGACAACACGCAAGAGCATGGGATTGCTCGGTTTCGACGCGGGCGGCATGGCCGGAAATATTTTCGGGAAAACAAAATGAACAAAAAGCAGAGCCAATGTCGAACCCATCGCCGCAAAAACGCCGATTTGGGCCAGAATTTTAAAATCGCTGATAAGTAATAAGAGAAAAGCTCCCAGGGTTGTCAGAACCGCTAGAAGTTCAGCCGACCAGAGTTCCTGCGCCACCTTGTTGCCATAAGTTTTGTGAGGTTGGTCGAGAAACAGCAGATATGTAAGACCCAGATCAACGGTAAAGGCCATGATCGCACCGCCGAAACCGACGGCAATGATCGACAGAGATTTGAAGAAGAAAGAACAAATTAAGAGCGCGGCAATAGCGCCCACCGTCGAAGGCAGCAGCGCCAGCAAACCGATGAGCGGTCGTGGGAAAGCAAAAATCAGCAAAAGGGCAATGCCCAAAGTTGTTAAGATGATGGCCAATCGTGTGTCGCGCTTGGCAATGGTTTCATTATCCAGAGCCGCGCGATAAGCGCCGACGGACGTGAGCATGTATTGATCATCCGAATCTTTATTTAATGCCAGTTCGTTTTGGCAATCTGCAAGAAGTTTTTGGATTTTTGCGGCGGTTGATGTATCCGTTCCCGAACCTTTAATTCTGGCGATGATAAGAGCGTGTTTGCCGTCTTCGGAAATCAGTTGCCCCTGATAAAACTGCGCCGTATTGGCGGGAAGCAGGGCGGACATCTGTTTTAGAATTACGCCGGAAAAGCCCAGGGGGTCTTTCGCAATCATTGTGCTGCGGCCGATTCCTTCAAGTTGTTCCAGACCCTGCCGGTTTTGTTCCATGGCCTCTCTGATTTTGTCTGGCGTCAGAAGCGGCGCAATTTTCCTTTCCAGGTCGGATGCGTTCAGAAGAGAGGGAAGGCTGTCGTTGACATGCGCGACAAGGTCGGGAAAGTTTTTGGCGTCGTCGCTAATGCCCACCCTGGTGAACAGGCCGCTTTTATTGAGCTTGTCCGAAAGTTTTACCGCGGTGTTAACCAGTTTGTCACGATCAGTGGAGGTCTGCTCCAGATCAATGAATACCTTGTCCTGCACGGGCAGGTGTTTGATAATGATTTTCGCATCGGCCAGCACCGGATCGTCGTGGGGCATGGATTCCAGAATATCTGTTTCGATTTTCAGGTTTTGGGATTCCCAATAAAACAGCCCAGCCGCAATCAGGGCAACGACTAGAACAATAGTCCAGTTTATTTGATATTTGCGGATGAGCGGCATGAACACCTTTATTTTCATTGATTTATAGATACTTAAGGTTGATTTTGTAAACCATATTTTGCCGGTCGTGGCAAGATAAAAAGCCGGAAAGGAAAAGCAGAGGATTAGAAGATTAGAGGATTGGAAGCTTGGATATCCACCTACGTCACTTAAGTGACACCTCCGCCAGCGGAGGATATTCCTTTATTATCACGATGGAAATATCCGCCTGAAAATTAAACGGGTAAAGGTTGAGGAGTTGCGCAGAAAATCGACAAAAGGACGAAAGTGAGAAATTCTTTTTCCTTCGGGATTGTAATTGACGCGAACCGGCGCTTCGATTACAAGGATGCCGCCTCTATTGGCATGCACCAGAATTTCCACTTCAAATTGAAAGCGACGCGCCTTTGTTTTTAGATTCAGCGCTTGCGGCAAGGGATAAATGCGAAATCCGCTTTGGGAATCAGAAATGGCCGGTCCGCCGGAGGTACGCACCCAGAAGTTGGAAAACTTCCTGCCGAAGCTACTTGTCCACGGGACGTGTTTGCCAGCCATGCCTTCTCTGGCTCCCACAACAATTGGTCGNNGCATCAATGGTAATTGCCCAGTCAGCTACAGCAGCGGCTGCGGCAAAACCGGTTAATATGGCCGCGCCCTTTCCCTGATTTTTTTCATGACGCAGGATTTGAATGCCTTTGATTTCTTTGATCTGATGATACGTGTTGTCAGTTGAACCGTCATCAACAACAAAAACGGGATAACCCAGCGCCTGCGCATCCTTTACAACCTGCGCCACCGTCCCGGTATGATTGTAAACAGGAAGGACAAATGCAAAACGGTTTTTGATATGATTGTTTGACTTGGTCAATTTTTTCTCATGTTTTTTTTATGTTTTCATATGACAGAAAGGCAATCCCCCACGTCCCCGGCCCCATATGCGCGCCGGACGTCAGTGACAGCGGTTGTAGAATAATTTCCGCGTCAGGATATAATTCCTTGATATTTTTTTGAACCGTGCCCTCGACAAATCTCCTGTTATCGGAATATTCCAGCATGATGAGAGCTTTGGAGTCGTCTTTGATGGCCGCATCAAGCTTGGTCAGGGCAAACTTTATCTGGTCTTCCTGAGTTTTAAGCGAGCCGACCTTTTTTGCCCCTTCAGGCAGCGGTGATATGACCGGTTTGATATTCAATTTGTCGCCGAAGAACGCGCTGGTTTTGGAAAGCCGCCCGCCCGCGGCCAGATACTGCAGTTTATCCAGAAATACATATTCCTCGCAGGAACGAATCGCTTTGCGGGCAAAGATAATGGTTTCTTTCGTGTCGTTTATCTCGGCATGATATCGGGCGGTTGCCAGCGCGATGATTCCCAGTCTGCCCGATGCGGCTCCCGTGTCCAGTATGATCAGCCTGTCTTCCTTATCATGCTCTTTTTTCCACTGGAGCGCGGCCTGATAATTGCCGGTAAACACCGAACCCACGCAAAGATACAGCACTTTATCAAAGCGCTCCAGCGCGTCCTGATAAAACTGGTGTCGTTCATAGACGGAAGCCTGAGAGGTGGATACTTTGACTCCCTTGTTCATTGCGCGGTAGAGTTCATCGGGGCTGAAGTAAGTTTCCGGCAGGCATTGTTCGCCGATGGTCAGATAGCTGTTCAGAAGCGTGAAGCCGTAAATTCTGGCGTCCTGAGTGGTTAATGAACCGGCTGCGTCGGTCATTAAATGCAACGTCTTTTCCGCATTTAAATGTTTGAATTCTGCGATTTGAGCCGTCAGGTCGTCATCTTCCCAGTTCACCAGAGAACCCAGTCCGGTAGCTTGAGAACGCACCATTTCCTTGTCCTGAGTGTGCAAGTGAACTTTGTAAAACTCTCCTTCGGGAATGACAATAACTTCTTCCTGCACGCTGGTGATCATTTTTATTTCATCTGGAGAATAACGGGGCGCCTTGACGACAAAGTCAACGCAATAGCCTGATTCCGCGTTTTCCTGAAACGCAGGTAATATCCGCAGGCGATCCTTGAATGTTTCCGTAAGAGGACGATAATCATCAGGAATACCCGCGAGCATATAAAAGAATCCTTCAAAATAAATGTAGACGCCCAGAGCGCCCGCGTCCACAACGCCGGCCTCCTGCAATCTGGGGATTTGTTCATAAGTTTCGTGAACGGCCTTTTCCATGCTGCCGATGATTTTCTCCACACTTTCTCTGTCAGGCTTTAAATTCGGCGATAGGACTTCGGCCAAAGCGTCAAATACATCCAGCATCGTTCCCGTCCGGGGATTGTTCAAAGACTGCCAGGCCTTTATCCTGCCTTCTCTGGAACGCTCGGCCAAATCGTTGATGCTTTCCGAGGCGCAGAATGAAGAAAAAAATTGTGAGGCGATATTGCCGGAATTGCCACGCGCCGATAAAAGCAACTGATGAAAAATTTTTTCTCCGGGCTGGCCGACCTTGCGCAGAGGAATAAGGCTAAGGGAGAGATTTCTTCCCGTATCGCCGTCGGCGATGGGAAACACATTGATGGAATCAAGCAGTTCCGCCCGGGCGATAAGGCGCTCCAGGCCGGCAATTAATGATTTTTTGATAATCTCATCCATCTCAGAAACCAAAAGCTTTGCGGATTTTATCCGGCATGCTGAACAGCATTTCCATTTCCGGAACTTTTACCGCCACCTGCTCTGTGCGTCCGCGGGCGCAGATCTTGCCATCCGCTGCTTTGCGGATTTCAAAATCGACAATCAGCTTTACATAAGCATCAACCAGTGTTGCTTTGCAGATTATTTCATCGTTGTGACGCAGAGGAAGAACATGCTTGGTCGAGGTTTTGATGATGGGAAAAATCAGATGCTGCTTTTCAAAAAATGAATATAAATCGATACCGTTATGTTCAAATAGTGCCGCCCGCGCTATTTCGAAATAGTTCAGATAATTGGCGTGCCAGACGATCTGCATCGGGTCGAGATCGAAAAAGGGAATTCTGATTTTAACTTCAAAGCTTTTTTGTTTTTCTTTCATGGCTTTATCTTAAAAAAATCAGAGTATTTAATTGCTTCGCAAATATTTTCGATGTCTTTGTCCATCGCTCTGTCGTCCACGACCGGTGCGGAGACCTTTCGGATATTTTTCATGAGCAAATCCAAGAGCGGCCGTGCTTCAATATTATTTCTTATGTCACAGGCCTGGGCCGCCGCCAGCAAATGAATGGCCACGACCCGTTCGGTCAATGTACAGACTCTTTCGGCGTCACGCGCAGCGATGGTGCCCATACTGACCTTATCCTGATTATGCGATTCGGTCGAGCGCGAAAAAGAAGCCGCCGGCATGGTGGCCTTGAGCGCCTCCGCCGTCAGAGCGGAGGAAGAAATCGACATGGCTTTAAAGCCGTGACGCAAGCCCTTTTCCTTTGCAGACTTTCTGACCAAATCACCGGGCAGCCCCCGGTTTAAATTCGGATTAACCAGCAGCATGATCTGCCTGTCGCACATATCGGCAATAGATGCCAATGCGGCCTTGAGTCCGTCCATGGCAAATGCAATGTGTCCTCCGTAGAAATTGCCCCCCATTAATACTTCTCCTGTCGCCGGATCGAAAAGCGGATTGTCGTTGGAACTGTTGGCTTCAATCACCACCCATTTTTTAATCCATTCGAGGCTGTCATATAAAACACCCGCGACCTGTGGAGCGCACCGCAGGGAGTAAGGATCCTGTAACGCTTCCAGAGAATCATCCACCAGATGGCGCACTGATACTTTGGCTTTAAGAAGTTTGATCATTTGCGCGGAAACAAACGTCTGACCGGGAAATGGTTTGGCCTCCGAAATGACCGGATGGTAATGCTGAGCATTTCCCTTGAGGGCATGGATGGAAAGCGCTGTGGAGTAAATAGCAGCAGACAGAATTCGCCACGCTCTTTCAACCGCTAAAATGGCGATACCTGTCATGGTTGTTGTGCCATTGACCATCGCCAGCGGTTCTTTGGGCAAGTATTTGTAGGGCTTGATTCCTGCCTGCTTAATGGCTTTGGCCGCGGGCATTGTTTCGCCCCGATAAATCACGTCGCGCTCGCCCATCAGACAGGCTCCGATGTAGGACATCGGTGTCAAATCACCCGAGGCGCCCACCGAACCTTCGCAGGGGACAACCGGGGTTATGCCGTAATTAAGGAAATCGGCCATCTGTTGCAGCAAAGCGATAGATACACCGGAGTATCCGCGCGCCAGGCAAGTAATGCGGCACAGCATGGCCGCCCTTGTTTCTTCGATGCCGATGGGCTCTCCTGTGCCACAGCCGTGAAATGTAAAAATATTGATACCGTTTTTCAGAGCGATATCCAACGGCATACGCTTACCGCAGGACTTACCGTAACCGGTAGTTACGCCGTAAACGGGGATGCCTTTGCGCATGGCGTCCATCAGAATCTTTTGCGTTCTCCCCATCATATTTGTGAATTTGTTCGATTTGCTTATCTGAACCGGAATGCCATATCGCGCCACGGCGATAATATCATCAAAGCTGACATTGCTGCCGTCAATAACCACGGCGGCTTTATTTTTGTTTCTTTTCATCAATTAAAATTTCCTTTCCTGAGTTACCGGCTGACGGACACGCGGTTTGTACGTGCCGTCCGCCTTTTCCTTATCCATGACTTTCTTCAGCATTTTGAACATTTTATAATTCTGCGGTTCTTCCTCATAAAACTTGTCCCAACAGTAATAATACATTTCTTCCAGTTTTGCCGGCGTCATGACTTTAGGCTGAAATACGGCTTTCCCGCAGGTGTAATTGTTCCAGTCGTAAGAAAAAATTCTTTTGGCTTTGTGCAGATCGTCAAAAGTCTTTGTGTGAGGGAAAGGCGTTAAAATCGTGAATTCCGCCATATCCAGTTCGATGTCCAGTAAAAAATCCATCCATTTTTTGATGTAATCTTCCGTGTGATAATCCAGTCCCAGCAGAATGCTTCCCTCGACGGCAATGCCGTAATCGTGGTAGCGCTTGATGCGGTCGCGGATGAAATCGGATGAATCGAAAATCGCCTGATAAACAAACCACGCGCCGGCCTGCGCGGCCAGATCCAGTACCTTGTCGTCATTTTCAATGGGATGACAGCACCATTTCTTTTTTAAAGGAATCATTTCTTTAAACAGATCCAATTCCCATTGTTTGTCCTGAGCCAGCGAATTATCCACGATAAAAAGCCTGTTGTTGTTGATGCTCGCCATTTCCTCGACGACTTTATCAAAGGGACGGGGGCGGAAGCTTTTTCCTCCCAGAAATCTCACCGCGCAGGGATAGCAATTGAAGCGGCATCCGCGGGACGCGTGCACCAGGTCCACCATCTGCACGCCGCGGTAATTATATGCCTCGCGGTCTAAAATGCCGCGTCTCGCCGTGCCGACACTTTCAATGGGCGGGAAATCCTGCATGTAGTTATAAACTTTCTGTAATTTGTTGTTTTGGAAATCAGAGAAAACCTGTTCCATCCGGCCTTCGGCTTCCCCCAGAAAAACACAGTCGGCATATTCCTGCGTTTCTTCGGCATGCAGCATCGTGGCAATGCCGCCGAATATCACTTTGATGCCTTTTTCGCGGAATTTATCGGCGATCTCCCAGCCGCGTTTGATCTGCGCGGTCAGCATGACGGAAATACCGACAAAATCTACCGCCTCATCGAAATCAATTTCCTTTATGTTTTCGTCAATAAATTCCACATTCACATAATCAGGCAACGTTGCGGCAAAAACGACCGGCCCGTGCGGCGGCAGGATGAACGCAGTTTGTCTGTCCAGCTTTTCCCATTTCGGATAAATCAGTTTAAATTTCATAAATTTTCTTTCAATTAATCCACAGGTTTTGCATTTGCGTCTTGTTTACAACATTTTCTTCTTTACGCCAATAAAAAATTACAGATTTCAAAAATGATAGACGTGAAATAATTATTTTTTTATTTTTCGGGTCATCGAATAATTTTATTCAATAAAATGAATTTTTTTGATTTTGTTTTTTTTATGTTATATTAAAATAATAAGATGTTGAAACAACGGGTTGTCATATTGAACATAATGTTATGAAGAGATTAAATATTACAATACCTTAAAAATAATCTTATGATCTTTAAGAGTATTTTTTATGAATAAAAGAAAAACTGCCATGGTAATTATCTCGATTATTATAGTTTTAGTGGCAAGTATTCCCTTCCCGGGTTTGTACGCACTTTGGGTATTTCTAGCCTTTGCATGGCTGGTGGGTCGCATCAAAACAAATGACACAACAAAAAATATGGCGATGGAAGAGATGTCCGAAAGATAAGCATCTCCATTTCCCGCAGGCAGTATTATTAACTCCAATATACAGATGAAACTTCAAAACAGAAATATTCAGTATTTTTGTTTATTTTACGATGATAAAATTATTTCATCTCAAATAAATCATCTGAAATTTTGTAATTTGTCTTTCAATTCTTTAGCCGGTTACAAAGCAATTGAAAAAAGTAACCTTAAACTTCATCGCCCGGATTAATAAGGAACCAGCCATAAATGGTTAATCCTTTTTTGTTAAAAGTTTTTTATTTTTTCTTGTTGCTTCGAAACTCTGCTAAAAGACTTTTAACATAATCCAAGTCAGCTTTTGAGTAATATCCTTTGTCAGCAAATTCGTCCCCCACTGGAAGGACTTTCTTTTTAAAAGCATCAATTTCAGCCTGCGTCATCTTAACTTCTTTCATGCCGTGTTTATACATGGCGGCAATACCCTTTTCGTTAATTTTGCGGATTTCCTCCCTAAACTCCTTCTCGATAGATCTTAAGTAATTATCTATGGCATCTTGATCTTCCTTGGAAAGTTTGTTCCATGCTTTTAGCGATACAACACCGCCTGCCGGTGAATATCGTATGCGAAGAGGATTAAGATATTGCATGGCATTATAGAGCTGAGCGCTGACCGCCCAGATTGCCGGGCTTATAAGAGCATCGCATATCCCTGTGCGAACGGCAGAAGATATCTCAGTAGGGCTAATGGGGATGGGACTGGTACCTAAAGCTTTCAGAGTCATTTCTTCCATTGGACCATACCATGTTTGAAAACGACTTTTCTTGATATCATCAAAAGTCCTGATTTCGTGCTTTGTTGAATAAATTTGATCAAAGCCCTGTTCTGCCAAAAGAACAAGGTGATAGCCTCTTTTTTCAAACCACTCATTTATACGGGGTCTCATGATAGAATAAACATATTCAACTTCGTCATAATTATCGAATAAAAACGGAATTTCAAACAATGACATCTCCGGACAAATCATCACCATTCCCCTTCCGGAAAATCCGCCTCCCTGCAACTGCCCGTTGATCATTTTGGCCAATATCTGCTGTTCTTCTCCCATCTGAGCGCCGTAATACCAGTCCAAAGAACCCCTGCCGTTTGTCGCCTTGGCTATCCCGGGATTAATAACTTCGTTTATCAACGCAGACCATCCCATATGGGCCGGCGCTATTGTGCCCATCTTAAAAACGATTTTTTTTTGTTTAACATTTTCAGCTCCCTTTGCTTCTTGAGATAACGCCGTTCCCATAAAAAACACAACAACGCCTAAGCAAAGAAGCTTTATTATATTGCGTCTCATAAAAATCTCCTTTCTGAATATTTTTAAAATGCACTTATGAGCTTAGTTTTTCCTGATTAGATGTATATATCATAACACTATTATTTTTTTTTAAAAGAAAAAAGTTTGTAGAAGATAATTTAATGTTTCACTGCGACAAAAAACTTTTGATCGACAGGATTTTATTTACCAAAGAGCAAATAACCATAAGTTCCACCAAAGGGAATACAGGCCAGCGCAGCGTTATTAATTTTCAGTTCTTGCTTCCGCCCAATGACAAATCCAAGAGGACGCAGGGGATTTTCAAGTCCGACGGTCAGAGGCAGAATATTTTTCTCCATGAAAAGCGCCAGAGAGCTAGCCCTGATGTCATCTTTCAATCTTAGGCACGCAACATTTACTTATTGGCAAATATAAAATTTTAAATTAAGCTTTAAACGACCGAAACAATATTCTTAATAGCTTTAAATTAATACCATTAATTCATAAATGAAACTTTATAAGGCAACTAAATACTAATATGACGATAAGAATATTAAAATATACTCTGACAGTATTTCTTTTATTGCTCTTTACCGGATTTTCATTCATTGCGTTTGCAGCAAATGATGCGCCGATGGATTTAATCGACGCACAGATTAAAGCCAATCCGGACACAAGCGGCGTTTATGTATTGGATACCGGAACAGAGGCACTCCTGGCCAGGGCGTGGCTGGCGGATAACGCGCGGAAGTCAATTGATATTCAGTATTTTATCTGGAGCACTGACAACATCGGCATCCTGGCGGCGGAAGCGTTGCTGCGGGCGGCCCAGCGCGGCGTGCGTGTGCGGGTCATCGTGGATGACTTGCTGATCGACGCGCCGGACAAGTCGCTGCTCGCCATGAGCCGGCATCCGAACATCGAGATCCGCATTTACAACCCCAAAGTGTCCGTCGGCGTTCCTATGCAAACCCGTCTTTTGAATTTGCTGACCCGTTTTCGCGGTGTCAATCAGCGCATGCATAACAAGGTCGTGGTCGTCGATGGCAAAATTTCCATCACGGGCGGACGGAACATGGCCGCCGAATATTATGACTATAATCATGAATATAATTTTCGGGACCGGGATGTTTTGATGCTTGGCGAAACGGTCAAGTCAATTCAGGCGAGTTTTGAAGAGTACTGGAACAGTGACTTAACCGTCAACGTTGAAGATCGCTTTAACGGCTGGAGGTTGATGAAAAAAAATGTCAATATTGAGGGAAAAGAGATTCAGGAAGTCTATCGCGACTTGCATGCGTACGCGAAAATGCCGGAAAATTTTGCGCCGGAAGTGAGGGCGGCCATTGCCGACGTTCCGTCATCTTTCGCAACCCTGGCACAACAAATCGTCTGGGGGCAGGTTGATTTCATCAGTGACCGGCCCGGGAAAAATGATAGTATACTTTCTCTGGGGGGCGGTGGACAGGCAACACTGGAACTGGCAAAATTGGTAGAGAAGGCAAAAAAGAGCGTTGTCATCCAGTCCCCGTATCTGGTGCTTTCAGATGAGGCGATAGAATTATTCCGCAGATGTATCGCACAAGGCGTAACGGTGCGCATCAATACCAATTCACTGGCTTCCACGGATAATCTCCAAGCGTTCAGCGGATACAGGAACCAGCGAAAACGATTGCTGGACATGGGCATTCAGATTTACGAATGCAAACCCCAGCCGGATATTCAGCAAAAGCTCATGCAGAAGATTCCATCAGCCAGGAACAAGATTCCCATTTTTTCGCTTCATGCCAAGACGATGGTGATAGACAAAGAGATTGTCTTTATAGGAACATTCAATTTAGACCCCCGTTCCGAGAATCTGAATACAGAAGCCGGCGCGATCATCCACAACAGTGAACTCGCACGTAAAATTAATGACCTGATTGAAATTGACATGGCGCCGGAAAATAGCTGGGACGCATCCAAAGACGACCCCGATCAATACAACTCGTTTACCAAGCTCAACAAGGTAAGACTGTATCAAATGATGCCCATCAAACCGCTACTATAACGGGAAGCGAGAATAATTTTTAAAGTTGAATAATTGATGGTAACAAAAATATTTTCCTGTAATCATCATTTGACTGATTATTATAAATATGCAATGTTTCAACAAACAATTATGGTAAAAATGCATGGATTATAAAAACATCATTTTTTTTCTAATTTCATCTTTGATTGCTCTTTCTGGATGGGGCACCGTTATATATAATCACATAACCAGTACTCCGAAAATCAAGGGAAGAGTGCTTAACGTTATGAGAGGTAATATGAATGATCCTAGTAAACCTGATCAAAAAATGGCTACATTTACAACCTATGCTTATTTGATAAATGTCAGGAAGAACACCATTCATATGCTCGATTACGAAATGGAAATAGAGATTGATGGTAAGTGGATTCGGCTTAAAAGAGTTTACGGCTTACAAAATATTCAGCATTTGAGTTTTCTTGCGACAGACGGGACAAACATAGAAATCAATAATTTTTCAAATAATTTGATTAATAGAAAAAATTTACCTGTTGAATATGGGAAACCACTACACGGCTGGATTGTCTTTGCTGGAGACATAGAATTATATAATAAAGAAGTTTCTCGGTATAAAATAACATGTATAGACGCATATAACGAACGCCATGTATTTGAATCAAGGCCTGAGGAGTTTGTGAGTATTCCTCTACTCCAAGACATGGCAGACATTAGAAACATACCGATCACGGCAGTAAATCATTAAAGCAAGACATCAAGTTTTTTCTTGGTTCATTAGCGATTTAGAATACCACAATTCGATCCGTAATCATGAAATCTGGTAGCCACTCACTACTGAATCTTTGCAGACAAATAATTCGTTTCGTATTTTATTTCCCGAAAATTAGATATGTGTAAGTACCGCCGAAGGAAACTCCGGCAAGGGCTGCGGCGCTGATTTCCTGTTCCTGTTTTTCTCTCATGACAAACTCAAGTGACCTTAAGGGATTCGAAAGTCCAACTACGGGCGGCAGAATATTCTTCTCCATGGAAAGCGCTAGTGCACAGGCTCGGATCCCGCCGCTGGAAAAACTTTCTCCTGTGGCGCCTTTGATTGATGTGATAAAAGGCTTATTCCGTGAATCGTCGAATATTTCAGCGTAGGCTTCGGCTTCCACGGTATCGAGGGTTGTATCACCGTTGCCTGCGGCAAAGATGGCCTGAATATTGTCTATGGAAGTGTCTGTGTTTTTGAGCGCACGGTCGAACGTCTTTTTTATGCCTTCCGTGTTTTGCGGCCACTGGTTCGGCCTGGTTGGCGATGAACCCATGCCCGCACCTGTAATTTCGCAATAGGGCTTTCTTCCCCTGTCTATTGCCGATTGCAAACTTTCCAGACAAATGATTCCGCAGCCTTCTCCAACAACCATTCCGTTTCGTTCTTTATCGAATGGACGGCAGGCTTCTTGATTTTTGTTTTGGGGAGAGAGGGCTTTAAATTTTGTCAGCG
>DJVN01000292.1 GCA_002441205.1 Syntrophaceae bacterium UBA6255
CTATTTGTTGTCCTCGCTAAAAACAAAAACAGGAAAATCATGGCTCCAATATGGAAAAGCAGGTTAACGATATGATAGCCGGAAGGATTTACTCCGAAAATTTTCCAGTCGGCCATCAGAGAAATCCAGGTCATGGGCTGCCACATCGTAGAATCCCGGTTTACAAATGCCCAACTGATATTTGCGCAGGTAAAACCTTCTTGAATGAAGCTGTTTTCGGTAATATATGTGTTGTCATCCAAATTGATGAAGTCGTTAAGGGCAATTCTGCCGAAGGATGCATAGGACGCAATAATTAAAAAAATAATAATGAGATAAGAATATTTCTGAATCATAATTTTTTAGATCGACCTTTTTTAAAATAATTTACAAAATTTCCATTTAACGAAGAAAAGTTTCAGCGGCATAATCTTTGAGAGACAAGATATCTTAATATCTTACAGTTGCCGATCTCACAGGCTTTCCTGGCGTCCCTGCAGGCCGCTAATAGATTATCAGTTTTAAAATATGCGTATGCTCTTTTATTCAATGTCTCACCGGAAAAGGGATCAAGGCGTATTGCTTCATTGAAATGATCAATGGCCAGTTGATATTGTCCCAAATCCGTATAAATGACCCCTATATTACTGAAAACGGATGCATAATCAATGATTTTCGGAATCATATCCCTTGCCGATTTAAAATCATCGAGGGCGCGCATTTTTTGTCCCGAGGTATAATAAGCAATCCCTCTGTTATAGTAAGCGTGAGCGTAAACAGGGTTAATACGGATCGCCTCATTATAATGGTCAATCGCTTTATCAAAAGATTTTGCTTTCAACAAAGCCGAGGCAAAGTGATTATGCGCGACATAATTATTTTTTGTTAATTGCAAGGCACGGCTGAATAACGTTAAACTGTTTTTCCAATAGCCGCATTGCCGCCAGGTTAACACGGTCAGTATGATAAGCACCGCGATCGCCAACGGCAATAAAATAGGCGTACGGTTTTTCCCCCGAGAAAAAAACAACGGAACTCCCCATGAAATCATAAACGCAATACCGATGGAAGGCAGATAGGTATAACGATCCGCCATAGCCTGGGTGCCCACCTGTACTATGCCGATGACCGGTAAGAGAGTTCCTAAATACCAGAACCAGCCGACAAATAAAAAGGGGAACTTTTTGATGGAATAAAGAACAACAACCGTGATGCATAAAAGAACAAGTGCAGAGGTTATGATCTTCCATGCAGGGAGTGAGAAATCGTAAGGATAATATACGACCAAATTCGTCGGCCAGATAATATCTTTTAAATAAACCGCGTAAGAGACGGCGGCATTGGCCAAGCGCGTGAGAAATGGAGCAGGAACTAATGAGGTGACAAAACTCCCTTTGGTATGCGTAAAGAAAGTCATGATAGCGGAGGCGATGGCCAGGAAAATGAAAGGAATCTTTTCCAGGACAAGTTTCCCCGCATTGATTTTTTCCCCTACGGGCGGATGAAAAGCTTTTTGCCAGCGTCCAAGCGGCCAGTAATCCAGCAGCATCAATGCAAAAGGCAGGGTAACCAGCATGGGTTTAGACATCAAAGCCAGGATAAATAATATCAGACATAGCAGGTATCTGGAGATTGAATTTTTTTCGATGTAGAAGGCGTAAGCATAAAGACAAGCCGTTCCGAAAAACATACTCAAGACATCTTTTCGCTCGGCCAGCCAGGCCACCGATTCCACTCTCAGCGGATGCAGGGCGAATAAAGCCGCGGCAAAAGCGGACGGCCAGAGGTTCCGGGTCGTTTTACTTAAAAAAAGAAACAAAAATACAACAGCGCCTATATGCAAAAGCAGACTGATAACATGATGGCCGGAGGCGTTGGCTCCGAATAAACGCCAATCCAATGTATGGGAAAACATGGTCAGCGGATGCCAGTTCCCCACGACAACGGATGTCAATATCCATTTTATGTTTTCCTGATTAAATCCGGACTTCGTATGATTGTTCTCCGTAATATACTTATTGTCATCGAAGTTAATGAAATCATGGCCAGCTATACGACCGAAGGCGGCAACGCTGGTGATAATAAGCAATATCATGACGGCGAATAAAACTTTTTTATTGATTGATGATTCTATTCCCATAATTTTTTATTCAGGCGGTAAATGGTAATTATTCAGGCGCATGGCTTCGTTATAGTCTTGTGCAGCCTGCTCGTACTGGCCCAGTTTAAAATGCATTTTCGCCCTGTTTAAATATGCTTTAACGTAATCAGGCTTCAGGCGAATCGCTTTGCTTAAATCCTCAACTGCTTTCTGATGCTGACCCATATTAAAGTACACCAGTCCTCTATTATTATAAGCGCCTTCATAGTTACCTTTCAATTTGATGGCTGCATTGAGATCATTAAGCGCTTTTTGATACTGGCCAAGTTTTGTATAGGCAACTCCCCTGCTATTGAAAGCATAGGCGAAATAAGGCGCTTTGCCGATAGCCCTGTTAAAATATGCGATGGCTTTTTCGCTCTGCCCTTTTTCGGAGAGGGCAAGGCCAAAACCGTAATTAGCGCGATAATTATCATTTTCCACCTTGAATGCGCGACGGTAAAGCTCCATGCTGTTTTTCCAGTAACCGCATTGCTTCCACGATAAAAATACCATCATGGACAAGAATACCAGCGTTGCGTATAGTAAATAACGCTTCGCTTGATTTCGATTTTTAATCAAATTTGGAATTCCCCATGCCAGCATAATCAAAATACCTATTAAAGGCAAATAAGTGAAACGGTCGGCCATGTTGTTGAATCCTCTTGGAATAATTCCAAGAACTGGCAGTATTGTGATGGAATACCAACACCATCCGACGAACAGAGCGGGCAGACGTCTGACAAAAAGCATTGCAATGACGCTGATCAATATAATGAGTAGGGAGTACGTGATAATCTGCCATAAATAAACTTGATCAAAAAAATCATAACAGACGATTAAATCCCCGGGCCAGAAAGTTTTCCTCAAATAAGTGACAAAAGAAATAATAGCATTGATCATTCGTGAAGGCAGAGGGTGTTGCATCTCTGTGATATCGGATTTGTTCTGCGCGTAAATTGTGATCGTGGAAAAAATGGCCGACAACGCAAAAAAAAGAAATTTTTCCTTTACCTGCCCTAAAATGACGTTGGCTTTTTTAGAATCATTCCCGATTTTGAATCGGGACAAAGGCCAGTAATCCAGTAAAATCATTATAACGGGAAGCGTGACAACCATCGGTTTACTCATCAACGCCAAAATAAAAGAAAAAAGAACCGGCAGATATCTTTTTATGGCAGGTTTTTCCGTATAATAGACATACAGGCAAAGCGTCAGCATCCAGAAGAAGCCACTTAAGACATCCTTACGCGAAGCTATCCGGGCAACCGATTCCACGTGGAGCGGATGAATAGCAAATAAAGCGGCGACAAAAGCGCTTTTCC
>DJVN01000034.1:0-1576 GCA_002441205.1 Syntrophaceae bacterium UBA6255
TGCTTCGCTGCGCTCCCGGGATAATCCCGCTAACGCTTTAATGAGTCTGTGGATTCCTCATGGAATCCCAAAGCGAATTATCCCGCCACCTTGAGGTGGCAGGGACGAGCTACGTTTCACTTGCTCTCAGCGAGCGTCACATTCCCATTCCGCTTCGCTCCACTCATTATCCCGCTCCGCTGCGCTCCGGGGATAGTTCGTCCAGCAAATTTCAGTGCGCTACGCTTTCTATCCTACGTCGCTTCGCTCCTAGGATAATTCCGCTAACGCTTCGAGCTACGTTTCACTTGCTCTCAGCGAGCGTCATTAAAACACAGGCTGATGGGCTTTTTTACCATAAACGCGCTCGTAGGCTTTGCAAAAAGGACAAAGGTTTCCCTCAATCTTCTGGACAAACTGAAACGCCAGCCCCTTTTGTTGTTTACGCGCATGTTTGCATACCGGGCAGTTCAGGCAGAACTTTGCCATTTTACGATCCTTGTCTGAAATCTTATTTTTGCCGGGCTTAACAGTCGCTTTTTTCTTCGCCATTTATTGTCTCCCTCGAATTATTCAGGCTGTTTATTGAAAAGGTATTTTAACTTTGAAAGTATATCAATATGAATTTTATGTGTCAAAGCTCTTTTCATAATAAAATTATGAGGTAGGGTTTTGAATTTTTCATTATTTTGAGAAGATTTTTAGCAAAAAAAGGCAGGGAATAATTCTCCTGCCTTTCGTTCGCAAGCTTTTGTTGATTAACGGCAACATGGCGGGGGAGGAACATAACCGTCATTTTCCCAAATGCGGTTGTAGGATTGTTGATAAGTCCGGCGGCAATTAATAACATTCATCTTGCAAAGTGTCTTGCGCCATTCGTATTTGATCAGGATGGATTCGACAGCTTTTCTTTCCGGTTCAAACTCGACGCGGTACGAAGGAGAATATTCTTCATGACCGTATCCGGTACCCGCGCTTTCCATCGTCTGAGATTTACCGAGAGCGGAGGGCGCCGCCATATCCCGTGCTGCCTCATTTCTTGTTTTATCTTTGGTCCAGTGAGGGAAATACATGGGCTGCGGACAATGCCGGATTTCCGGATAAGCGGCAACGGCAATCACACCCATGGCGGATTCGTCGCCGAAGGCCGCCGCGTAGGAATCGGGGACATCGGTAAAATAAAAGCGGTTGATTTTATCCTGTCCGGTGCGCCAGCCCGAATATTCATTGGTGGAATACGCATCAAGAATATACATTCGCTCCTTATTCTTCAGCCATGATTTTTCTCCGGAAATGATATTTCTGCCGTCAACCGCAATCACTACTCCGACCCGGCGATTCAGTTTGTTGCGCACCACAATCCGGTAAAAATCACCCCTGACGGCTTCGGCATAAACCTTCTTCAGATTATGGCGGCTTTTGACCTGATAAAAAGGCAGCATCCTGCCATTATCAGTAATAACACTCACTTCAACCACATTTCCAATAGTTGACGCCGCTGAAATACTTGCCCAAACCAACAACATAAAACTGATCATTATTAATTTTTTCATATGTTCCTCCTGTTTAAATTTTCCGGCTTTTGCTTGCCTTTTGC
>DJVN01000034.1:1589-2552 GCA_002441205.1 Syntrophaceae bacterium UBA6255
CCGCCGCAGGCGTATCACAGACAAAGTGACATTTTAAAAAAGTTGTGTTAAGGAATCCAAAATCAGAAAAGGAAATGGGATATGCAGGATGTCGATTTAATTATCACCGGATCAAAAGCGCTTCTGCTCGATGAAAAAAATACCTGTCTTGAAAACGCCTCTATTGCCGTTAAAAATGACGAGATCGTTGCCGTCGGTCATACCGAAAAAATAACAAAACAGTATCAGGCTAAAAAAACCATCACAGCCTCGGATTCTCTGATCATGCCCGGCTTCGTCAATTGCCATACGCACGCGGCCATGACCTGTTTCCGCGGTATTGCCGACGACCTGGAACTGATGGACTGGCTCAACAATTACATCTTCCCCGCAGAAGCCAAAAACGTGAACAAGGAACTGGCTTACTGGGGCTCGCTTCTCGGCGCCGCCGAAATGATCAAATCCGGCACCACCACTTTTTGCGACATGTATATCTTCGAGGACGAAACGGCACGCGCAGCTAAACAAACCGGTATCCGCTGTCTTGTCGGTGAAGTGCTTTTCGATTTTCCTTCTCCTAATTTCAAGACGCCCGAAGAAGGCGTTGCCTACACAAAAATGTTGATTGAAAAATGGCAGGATGATCCGCTCGTCAATATCATGATTGAACCGCACGCGCTTTACACCTGCTCCAGACCATTACTGGCGGACGTAAAAAAACTGTCCAGACAATTTAATGTGCCCATAGGCTTGCATCTGCTCGAAAACGCCGCAGAGAAAAAACAGCTTGAGGAAAAGTTCGGCAAAGGTGCTGTTTCCTTTCTAAAAGACATTGATTATCTCAACGAGAAGCTCACCGCGTTTCACTGCGTTTATTTTTCCGATGAAGACATGAAAATGTTTGCCGATCACGGCTGCAAAGTCTCCCACAATCCGGGCAGCAACATGAAGCTCGCCAGCGGTGTGGCCCCCGTGCCGGAAATG
>DJVN01000213.1 GCA_002441205.1 Syntrophaceae bacterium UBA6255
TAGGGCAAAAACCATGAACTTGGGTTAAGAGATTTCCATTTGTAGAGAAGATGCTCATTAACTTGATTTGCTATCGTCTTCGCGTGTTCGACAAGATAAAGAATCCTCAAGTTTTTATCAGAATACAGCGGCAAACCGTGGGGAAAATCCTTGATCTGTTTCAGTAGATAAAACTGATAAAGATCGACCACCAGTATCTTCTTTGCCTGCAACGCAGCTTGGTAAATGGACACGAGGCGGTCAATGTTGCTGCCCGCTGACATAACAAATGAAGCATCTTCCTGCAACGCAAAAAGACTGTATAGCGCACTCTCAACGGCTTCTTCGGTTTCATACCCTACATTGTGTTCGCCACTCAGGGTTGTGCCTTCCATCAGAAGGCAATCGACATTCTGAATGGGGTTCATTAAGAGGTGCTCAAAGAGCTTTGCTTTCCGGCCATGACCACGAAGATCTCCGGTATAAAATATCTTTTTGCCTTCAGCCTCAATCAGCAAAGACGATGCTCCGAAAGCCGAATGATCCATAAGAAAAGGCGTGATGATAAAGGGACCTACCTTGAATGGTGGCATCAGATGGTCGAAGGTCTGACAGTTATCCATTCGACTTTTTTTCGTCTGTTTGAATGTATAAAAGATGTTTCCGACCTCGATAAGGGCCCTGGTTTCCCGGCTTAGATAAATAGGTATTTCAGGATGCACCAGGCTCATCAGCCCGTAATGATCCAAGTGGGCATGTGAGAGAATCACCGCCGTAACCGAAGGAACCTGATCGGCATACAAGCCCTTAACATTTGGCAGGATGCCGTTTTCAATAGATGGAGTCTCGATCGATGCTTGATCCAAAATACCGCCATCCTTGGTCATCAGCGGCATTCCTAAGTCCAGAATGATCCGATGATCCCCGGAAGATATTTCGATACAAGAACCGCCGATTTCATGGGTACCCCGGTGGATGATGGTTTTTAATGGCATTTTTATCCTTATGAACGGTATTGTATAGCCTCATTAAGGGCATCTGGAAACCTAGCCGATTCACGGAAAAGCAGGTATCGAATCATTGGTTTGGCGCGGAATCTCCAATTTGAGCCGAATAGCCCGATCTGCAAGAATCCCCTTTAAATGTGTGGTCGTTATGGTGTCTTTATCTGTGAAGCAAACTTGTCGAGGAAAGTATTTAAATCATACATACTTTGTAGGTAAAGGCCATATCCCATAAAGTTGCTTGTGGCTATTTTCAGATCAAATGGTGCATCTACCAAGATAGGTATTATCGCTGTTAGCTCATCATAAAGTTTTTTTGATGCAGGTTTGTGATTTGCAAATATGAATATCACTTCAGGCTTTACATCATGAAAATCTTCTATCGTGTGTTTGCTTTTGATGAGACCTAAGCCATGCTTCTGAGTAAATACTCCTTGCATCTCCTTTTTAAAATCCTTCATTTTTGATGGATTATTGAAGAATTTTGTTAAATCATCAAAATGTTTTTTCATTCCTGCTTTTCCAGATAAAGCGCCTTCCATATATTTCATCTCAATAATAGACAGACCGGCTTTTTTTACCTTATGGTCTTTTGCGGTAGATGGCCAACGTGCGGCAATCAAATCAAAGCGGCTCTTATCTTTGGCATCAGCATATTCAATGTCAAAAATGTAATAGTCCGTTTCATTGAAAGGGCCTTGGAAATTATTTTCTCGAACGATAAGTTGTTGGAACTCTCTTTCGGCTTTTGGATGCTTGGCAAACCAAAAATCCATCTGTTCCTTAAGCAAAGGAATTTCATCCACCCATGAATCAACATCAGATGGCGATAATACATAATTTTTCTTAATTGATGAAAGTTTAGAAGGGGTTGGCTTACTGATGTATTTCACATCAAAAGATGCATAGTATTTGCCAAGCTTTTTTTCTCTTATCTCTATTATATTTCCACCCCGGTAATAAATATTGATGTAACCCTCTCTGATTTCCAGACACAATGTTGAATCCTTTTTGACTCTTTCAAGTATGGGATTAAGAAGCCCCCCCGACAGATCGGTAATAAATGTTGTGCTCAATCCTCTCATTTCGCCTTCCTCCTTTCATTGTCCTTTTATGGTTTTTATACCATACACCGGTTCCGGGTTACCTATTGTGACAACACTGTTATCAATCGCATATACAAACCCTGGTTTCAGTTCGTTGAGCATTTTGAATTCTTTTCTTGCTGCCGTATGAGACTGGCCAGGAGATCGGAATGCCCGGCATAGAAGGAAGCCGCTGATCTCGATTCCCCAGATATCACATTTCCCTGGCTTGAACCTGCTATAGGTACACTTTGCACAACAGATATGTCCGCCGTTTGCCATATTCACCCAACCTCCTTAATTTTATTAGATTCTCTTTCAGGTGCATCTTAGACGATGGTATCCGAATAAACAAGAACAAACCCTTTTTTGTTCCGGTCATATTCAATGATCTCCCCCAGGGCGTTCCACAGATCAATATCTCTTTGGACTGTTTTTGGAGAAACATTAAACTCGTTGCACATGTCAGCTACATAAAGAATGCCGTCTGATTTTAGGACTTTCAAAATTTTGAGCAAGCGGAAAATTTTGCGGTCATAATCCCGGTTCTGTTTGTGATGGCGTGCGGCAGCCGCCCTCTTGTTGAGGATCTTCAGTTTGAGGTATCCTTCATCAATGATTGCAGGTGTTTTGATGATAAACTTCTCAACTCCTTTCGGGATTTTGAAGGCAGGAGCGGAGGTAAAGATAATACAGAGGGATTTCGAGTCTTCCGCTTCTTTCAGATAGGAAAAGAACGCTTGCATATCTTCCATATCCCTGGCCTTTAAGGACTTGGGGTTGATGATGTTCATGAAGGAAGAAAAGGCGATAAGATCAGTTACAATTTTTGAATAGCAGATTTCCAGCTTCAATTCTGCCGCGATACTTTGCAGCATATCATTGATGTCCTTGTCCGTACGAAAGGCGATGATAGGCGTATCTGAAGGGGAAGAAACAGTAGTGTCTTCCCTCCTGGTCTTTGTTGTCTTGTCCTTCGAAATATTGATCGCGCCAGCAGTGGTCCTGCCACTATCCGATGAAACTTTTTCAATCTTTCTTGCTTTCATTTTGTGCTCCTCTGTGACGTCATTGCAAATCGTTATTATTAAAAGCGTTTTTACGATTCACTTGCCTTGTTGGAGACAATCATAACATTTCGTCAGGACAACGTATTGTCCTGTGTTTGAAAAAAATTTGATTGCTATCGAAATCATCGTCCATTTTCACCTTGTACATGTCCCAATGTTTTCTCTTTTGGGTCATTGATTATCACGACGTTTTGATCCATTCAACAGCTGAACGACAACCGTATGTCGTGAAAAAGCGGAAAAAACTGGATCACCTACAAAGGTGCAGCATCAGGCATTCATCATTTTTGAGAATTACTAATTGAAAAGTTGGATATCAGTTATAATTACCGGACACTCGATTTCAGGAAGCTACGCAAGACCCGGTTGAACCTAAAATAATTTCTGCACAACAAAACCGGAAGAACCCTTTTTAATAAGGTCCTAGTACTCGTTGCTCATAGCTCATAGCTCACTGCTACTCTATTTTCAGGACTTTCGCGCCGCGGATTTGCCCAGATTTTTTATGTGACAGTCACCTGCCTTCTGGTGACTGTTTATGTAGTGCCATGCGATGTTTCACCGTCACCCGTGGGCGGGTGACTGGCACGGACTTTCATCCAAAAAACCGTTCATAGTGATCATGGCTGCCTATCCAGAACCATGTCACGGTTTCATTGTCCATGATGCCGATGGCGCGGTATCCAAGCGTCACCCGGACAGACCATAAATTCTCCGGCTTGTTTATGCACTTAAAGCGCAACGATGGGTGGAAAGGGTCTTCTGACCAGAGATAGAATGCTTTCTTTGTCCTGGCCCTAATATCTTGTGTAAGTTTGCCGTAATGTTCCCAGAAAGATGGCAGCGTCGCTGATTTCATAATTTCTCGCTATCGAACGGACTACTCTTCCCCCCGGCGATTTCCTGGCGGGCCTGCTGTGCTGCTGCGACAAGCTTGTCCTGGGTTCGTGCAAACGATGCATTCCAGATAGCTTCATCCCGGATATCTTCGATATAGTCGCGCATATGTTCAACAACATTTTCCTGAAGCTGATCCGGCACAGCTTCTAGCATCTTAATCATGGTTTCTGCCACAGATGTATTCATGGCTTATACCTCCTGAATTATTCTTGTTTACATTATAAACTATTTCAGCGCATCAAGCAACATAACAGCGCAAAACGGGTTTTCAATAGTGTGTCCTTAACAGAGATGTTTTGCCGTGGGTAACTTCTGGGGCTAATCCATTTTCAGGACTTT
>DJVN01000185.1 GCA_002441205.1 Syntrophaceae bacterium UBA6255
CGCCGCGGTCAATGGCAAAAACAACGGGCAGCTTTTGCAGGCAGACATCATGGATTATCTGATCATATGCTCTTTGTAAGAAAGTCGAATAGATGGCGACAACGGGAATAAAACCTTCCATCGCCAGGCCTGCGGCAAACGTTATCGCGTGCTGTTCCGCGATTCCGACATCATAAAAACGGTTCGGGAATTCCTGTGAAAACTTATTGAGTCCGGTGCCTTCACACATTGCCGCAGTTATAGCCACTATGCGGGAATCGGCACGAGCCAGCCTGACCAACGTTTTTCCGAAAACATTTGTATAGGTTGGAATGTCGGATGGAGAAGAAATTGTCTGGCCTGTTTCCACATCAAAAGGAGCGACGCCATGAAAACCGAGAGGATCTTCTTCGGCAAACTCGTACCCCTTGCCTTTTTTTGTGATGACATGAACAAGCACCGGCCCGGTCATTTCCCTGATATTCTCAAAATTTCTGATGAGATATTTCAGGTTGTGTCCTGCCAGGGGGCCCACATAGGTAAAGCCCATTTCCTCAAAAAGAGCTCCGGGAACCATCATGGTTTTTAATATTTCCTCAATTTTTCTGGCAAATCTAACCACGCCCCCGCCTATTCCTGGAATGCTATTTAGAAATCCTTTTATATCAGCCTTCAATGTTGTTATGGTATGTCCGGTCATCACGCGGCTTAAGTAGGAAGACATTGCTCCGACATTCGACGATATGGACATTTCATTATCGTTTAAAACGATGATCATGTTTTTTTTACGGTCTCCAGCCCAGTTCAATCCTTCAAAGGCCATTCCCGTCGTCATGGAGCCGTCACCAATAACGGCAATAATCTTTTTTTTATCGCCTTTTAAGCAGCCGGCTTCAGTAAGCCCTGCGGCGGCGGATATGGATGTCCCGCTGTGTCCGACATTAAAAACATCGTACGGACTTTCTTCCCGTCGTGGAAATCCGCTGATACCGTTTTGTTTGCGCAAGCCGGAAAACTCATCCTTCCGGCCGGTGATTATTTTATGAGCATAAGCCTGATGACCGACATCCCAGATAATCTTGTCCTGCGGCGTATTGAAAACATAATGGAGGGCCAGCGTCAAGTCCACGGCACCCAGAGATGAAGCCAAGTGCCCGCCACAGGATGCAACCGTATGAATAATCAAATCTCTTATTTCCTGAGCCAGCGTATTGAGCTGGGCAACATTAAGTTTTTTAATATCCGCGGGATATTTCACGTCCTTCAAAACACTGTAATCTACTTTTTCCGGTTGTTTTGCCAAAACAAAAACCTCTTCTATATCAAAATGTGATTATGATTTTCTTTCCTTAATATAACGCGCTATTAAAATAAGCGGCATCGCCCTTTCATCAAACCCTGATAGACTCGCCACTGCCATTTCTACATGCTGCTCCAATTTCTCTTTTGCCGCTTGCATGCCCAACAGCAATGGATAGGTCAGTTTGTTGCGAGCGGCGTCGCTGCCTGTACCCTTGCCCATTAATTCGCTGTTCCCTTCGACATTCAGGATGTCATCCGCTATTTGAAAAGCCTGACCCAGGTTGATCCCGTATTCCGTCAGCGCCTGAATTTTATCTTTTCCGGCGCTGAAAATCATCGCGCCTGATTTTACCGCGGCCGTAATCAAGGCTCCTGTTTTGCGTCGGTGAATTTCCTGAAGCGTTGCTTCATCAGCCCCCGTTGTTTCAGAAATCACATCAAGCGCCTGCCCTCCGACCATACCGGCAATACCTGCCGCATTGGCTATTTCCTGGATGATTGCCAGACGCCGCTCAGCCGAAAACATCACTTTCTCCGAACGGGATAAAAGAGCAAATGCTTCCGTCAGCAGGGCATCTCCGGCAAGGATCGCTATGTTCTCTCCGAAAACCTTATGGCAGGTGGGTTTGCCGCGCCTGAAATCATCGTTATCCATGGACGGCAAATCATCATGAATAAGAGAGTAGGAATGAATTAATTCCAGCGCGCAGGCAACAGGCATAGCGGGAGCCAGATCACCGCCAACGGTTTCCGCGGATGCCAGACAGAGAACCGGCCTAATTCGTTTTCCTCCGTTCAAAACACTATAGCGGACAGCTTTATATATTTCACCGGGAACACTTTCCTCGGGAAGATATCGGTAAAGCGCCTCCTCCACAATATTGCGTCTGTCCTCCAAATACGCTTTCAGAAACAAGTCATCATCCTGAATCACTATCGTCTCCCTGAAAACGTTTAACCTGCAAGGAATTTTCTTTTTCCAGAAGCATCTCAACCCGTCTTTCCGTTTCTTCCAGTTTGGATGAACAAAAGCGGATGATTTTGATTCCTTCTTCAAAAGATTTTAAAGCATCTTCCAGTGGCAGATCGCCTCCTTCCATTTTCCTCACGATATCTTCCAATTTTTCCAATGCATCCTCAAATTTCTCTTTTGCCATAATTACCCCTGACCCCGATAAACGGGATAAGTAAGTTTGAGTTTCTTTTATTGCATAAAACAAACTCAAACCTTCTAACATATTTTTTCTATTTTAGCGTTAAAATGACCTCTTGCCAAGCGAACATTAACGTCTTCTCCTGTTTTCAAATCGTCCGTTTGCCGGATAACCTTACCACTGGCGATATGTCTTGTAATACTATAACCTCTCTGCAATACCGCCAGAGGACTTAAAGATTCCAAAATAGCCGAATCCTTTTGCAGTCTCTCTTTACAGGCGGTCAAGCGTGACGAAAAATTGTTCAGCAGATCTTTTTGAATAGTTTTTATGAATATTTTTCTCTCGCGGATTGTTATCGCCGGACTCTGATGCGCTAGCTGTAATTTCAGCCGCCGGATTTCGTTGCTGAGGATTTGCCTTTCATGATCAAAGGCCGATACAAGTCTCTCCTTAAGATCATCCAATTTTATTTTTAAATTAACGACAAATCGTCGCGGATCTTTCAGCCGGTCTTGCAGCCCGGCAAGTTGATTTCTGTTGAATTCCAGATAACGGCAGACTCCTGACGCCATTCTCTGCCTGAGCATATCAATGCTTGCAATCAAATCTAAACGCTGCGGCACAACTAATTCTGCCGCAGCAGAAGGCGTGGGCGCGCGCAAATCAGCAACAAAATCACAAATGGTAAAATCGGTTTCATGGCCGACAGCGGAAATTATCGGGATGGAAGAATTGAAAACTGCTCGTGCCAGTGCCTCGTCATTAAAAGGCGCTAGATCCTCCAGCGAGCCGCCGCCCCGGGCAATGATGATGACATCAATCTTTCCATAGGAATGTAAATTGCGCAATGCCTGCATTATATCAGCCACTGCTTCGTCGCCTTGCACCCGCACAGGCGCTATCAATATGTCGCTTATGGGGAAACGCCGTTTGGTAATATTTAAAATATCTCTGATGACTGCGCCCGAGGGAGATGTTATGACGCCAATTTTTTCAGGGAGAAAAGGCAGAGATTTTTTATGGCATTCATCAAACAAGCCCTCCGAAAAAAGCTTGGCTTTGAGCTGCTCAAAAGCTTTTTGCAAAGCTCCAACGCCAAGCGGTTCCACTGATTCAACAACAAGCTGATATTCGCCTCTCGGCAGATAAACATTCAGTCGAGCCCGGCAGAGGACTTTCAATCCTTCTTCCAGCTCAAAATTATTCCGTCTTACATACCCTCCGTACTGACGGAAAAAAACCGCCTTTATCTGGCTTTTTTCATCTTTCAGGGTAAAGTAAAGATGGCCGGACTGCGGCCGTCGTAAATTGGATATTTCTCCTTCCACCCAGAGGAGATCAAATGTCTCCTCGAGTAAAAATTTAATATTATCATTAAGTTGTGAAACGGTAACAATTTCTTTCATGAGTTTGATCCTTGAATTCTCAACTATCAGATATTGCAAGGTAAAACAAGTTTGAATTAATGATCAAACTTGTTTCAAGAACCTATTGAGACTATTCCGGAAAAGGTTGCCGTCAAATATTACGGGCAGGATTTTATTGACACAAAAAAAACTTCTTTATATGTTTGCAGCATGGAAACGATGACCTTGTTTAGGAGTATTAGGATGAATCATAATCCCGTGCGACGAATAATGCTTTTTGTTATCTGTCTTTGCCTTATTCCAGCTTTTTTTGCCGAGACGGCGACAAAGGAATTTAACGTCAAATTATTTAATGCCGCCGAAAAAGGACATCTTCAGGACGTGCAGAACGCATTGAACAATGGCGCTGATATTAACGCGATGTTCATAAAAAAATATGATGATATTTTCGCTAAAAAAATAAACGCATTAATGGCGGCATCAGAAAATGGTCACGCGGACGTTGTTAAATTTCTTTTGAATAAAGGCGCCAATGTGAACGCTGAAAGAGTCCCTGATAAAAATACGGCTTTGATGATGGCCTCGCAAAAAGGCCATGCCGATATTGTAAGAATTCTCGTCGATAAGGAAGCCAACATTAATGCCAAAAGTAATTACGATGGCGTAACAGCCCTGATGATGGCCTCGCAAAAAGGCCATGCCGATATTGTAAGAATTCTCGTGGATAAAGGCGCCGATGTCAATGTACGTAGAATTAACGAAAATGAAACTGCCCTGACCATGGCTTCAGAAAAAGGGTATGCAGACGTTGTGAAATTGCTTTTGGATAAAGGCGCTGATGTCAATATCAAAAGAGACAACGATGGCATAACGGCTTTGATGAAATCTGTGGAAAAAGGTTATACAGACGTTGTCAAACTGTTGCTGGATAAGGGTGCAGATGCCAATTTAAGGAGCATGAAAAATGTAACACCTCTGATGATGGCGGCGCAAAACGGTTATACGGAAATTGTCAAACTTCTATTAGAAAAAGGCGCTGATGTAAATTCAAGGTCAAAACCGGACGCGATGTCCGATGATGTAACGGCTCTGATGATGGCGGCGCAAAACGGACATCTTGACATTGCAAAACTTCTCCTGGATAAAGGAGCCAAGGTCAACGTAAAAACAAAGGCCAATGAAACAACTGCCCTGATGATAGCCGTGCAAAACAGCCATAAGGAAATTGTCAAGCTTCTACTAGATCAGGGCGCTGGAATCAATGCAAAAGATGAAAACGGTTCAACGGCTTTAATGAACGCGTCCGCAAAAGGCTCTTTGGAAATTGCCAACATTCTATTGGACAAAAACGCTGACATCAATGCAAAAAATTCCAAAGGAGTAACCGCGTTGATTGTAGCATCCGAAAAAGGTCATATAGAAATAGTAGATTCCCTTTTAAAGAAGGGCGCTAATATAAATGCAAAAAGTGACGATGGTGTGACTTCGCTTATTATAGCATCGCAAAATGGTCACGCAGAAATTGTAAAACTTCTCTTGGAGAACGGCGCTGATGTAAATATAAAAGGGAAATTAAAAGGATTTGAATTCACCGCGCTAAAGATGGCAAAAAATTATGGTAAAACTGACATTGTAGAAATGCTGCAGAAAGCGGGTGCAAAAGAATAATTCAATTGATGTTAGTGTCAGTTGTTTACTTTTGAGGTTCAAACTGATTTTTCGCCGACCAGAAAGACGGCAGATGGCGCAGTAAATACATCAGGCTCTTGCGGTGCTGCCAGATGCGTTTACGAAACTTTTCTCGCCACGCTTTATCGGAATAAAAACGCTTTACATGCTCGTTATAGAGTTGATCGAGTCTTTCCTTGGATTTGATTCCCTTCGGGACAAAAACAAAGTTCAGACAATTCATCAGCCGCCAATCCTCATCAAAAGTTCCTTCTTCCTTTATTGTGCTCCACAGCGGCGCGCCGGGAAATGGTGTAAATTTGGCCATGTTCATATCGTCCAAACCAAGCGAAATAATAAAATCGGATGTGCGTCTGATGGATTCTTCCGTCTCGCCGGGGAGTCCCATCATAAATAGCCCTTTAGCGCGCAGTCTGGCTTTTTGAATCCTCTGCACGGTATCACGTACTTCATCAAGCGAAACGCCCGACTTATGTCTTTTAAGCATTTGAGGATCGGCTGACTCGATGCCCAGTGAAACCATCAGGCATCCGGCATTTTCGAGCATCTTGAGCAAATCATCATCTGTGAAGCCTACGCGCACGGCGCAGTTGAAATTAATTCCCAGGGGATCGCGGCTGAGTTTTTCACAAAGTTCGACTATTCGCTGGCGATTGGCGGTGAACAAATCATCGTAGATATTGATGTGTCTTGCGCCGAATTTATCATGCAAATATTTCATGTGCTCGTAAATGTAGTTTGCGGAATTATAACGGAAACCTTTTTTAAAAACGGAACGGTCGCAGTAAGAGCATTGATACATACAACCGCGCGAAGTAATCATTGTCGCTCCGGGAGTATTGATGTAACTGAACAGCGGCAGATGGTAATCGCGTGGGAAACCTTTGAGCTTTTCGTAGGCGGGAAAAGGCAGACTGTCTAAATCGGATATTTTCGGACGTGGTTCGTTGGTAATTACGTCCTCTTTGCTTCGCCAGATCAGTCCTTTTATTTCAGCAGGATCAATACCTGCAACAAGTTCTGCTATTGTTTCTTCGCCCTCTCCGGCAACAAGAAAATCAAAATCCGGAGAATCTTTCAGGAGTTTCCCTTCCAATGCTGAAACATGAACGCCTCCGCATACCGTTGTAATATCGGAAGAATGATTTTTTATTCTTTGAGCAAGGTCAGCAGCATCGGGAAACGATGAGGTTGTCGCTGAAAAGCCGACGATCTGTGGCTGACAAGCCAGAATTGCCTGCGCCTGCTTCTGCAAATCAAAAGGGACATCCGGTCCGAGGCAATCGTAAACGAAAACATCATGACCCTGTTTTATTAAATAGGCGGCAATGGAAAGAAGTCCCTGCGGCACCATTCGGTTGGCAATGTCGGTGACGTCGCGCTTGCCGGGAAACCAGTTGAATCCCCGCGGATGAACAAGGACGATTCGTTTTTTTTCTTGAAACGAGCCCATAATTATTTTGTTGAGCCTAATACCAGAGCCTGCCTGCCTGAAGTTTGACAATTATAATGAACGAAAAGAGCGTTTGATTTTTCCAGCAGAGCTTTGGCGATACCGAAAGCTCCCGCTGTGGAATGAATTCCGCAAGAGGTCAGGTAATCTTCAATCTCCCAGCCTTTTTGTTGCCAGAGATTAATTTCTGATTTGTTCACGCGGAATCCGGGTAAAATGATCCGGCTCTTTTTCAGGGTTTGACTATCCTGCTGAATACAATCAAGTAAAAATTTTTCAGGCGCAATTTTATTTTCGCTGAAATCTACAGCCAGAATATCGCCGATATTTTTTTCTTCATCCTGTCCCAGCAAAAGCCAGGAACTTCCTTCGCCCATCGGCATCCGACGGGAATTGGCGCAGGTCAGATTTACCCGTTCGCGGTATTCTTCGATGGTCGGAGTAAAAATATCGCAGCCGCCGACCAGCGCCAGCTCGATTTGACCGCTTTCCAGATAGCTTTGCGCCATCCAGAGCGCCACTTCAAAAGATAGTTCTTCCTGCGAGATGGTCAAAACAGTCCCTGTCACCTCGCAAATGCGTGCCAGCACAAACGCCGCGGCATTGCTTACTGAGTTGGCAAACTGGTTGGGGCTGGGAAACCCTCCGCCTTTTTTAAAAACTTCGGTAATAAAAGGCATGATTTCGTCAACGTTTCCCAAACCGGTTGCCAGAAAGATTCCCGTTTTTTTCCCTTTCAGATAATCGAGGGATAGTTTCTGTAGACAGGCCAGTCCTCCGCAGGCGA
>DJVN01000236.1 GCA_002441205.1 Syntrophaceae bacterium UBA6255
TTCGTAGCGGCATAAACGCTAATCTATGCACTTCGCAGCAAATGGCCTAATTTATTCCGATGATATTGGCCTTATTTTCCGCCGCTGATGACAACCAATAAAGGAGAAATTGATTATGACAACAAAACATGTACCCCCCGAATGGGCCTTTGAGTTTCATGGCCACAAATGTCCCTTCATGCCGCTGGGTTACCGCATGGGCAAGTTGGCCCTTGCCTATCTGGGCATTGAACCCGAAGCGGATCATGGTTTCTTCATCTTCCCGGAAATCGGCGAAGGACATCCCCAGGCCTGCATGATGGACGGGTTACAGGCGGCAACAAGCGCCACGTATGGGAAGCTCCTGATGGCCAAGACCTTTTACGGTAAGCTGGCAGCAACGTTTTATCATCCTCAAAAAGGCGCTGTGCGCTATTCATTGAAGCCGGAATTCGTTGACCAGTTCGGACAATTCGAGTTTTTCGCATACCGCAAGAAGGGGATTGAACCTTCGAAGATACCAGCCTCTGCCGCGGATGAAGTCATTCAGTGGGTTTATGACCAGCCGGATGATAATATTTTTAAAGTGGAGCCAAAACCCGACTTCAAGTTTACACCAGTCAAAGGTTCATTCAACAAAGCCAAATGCAGCCTGTGCCATGAATATGTGTTCGAACGCTATCTCCGGATCAAGGAAGGCCAGCCGGTCTGCATTCCCTGCTCGGGTTACGAGCAAAAAACTTTATATACAAGCATAACATAAGTGAACATTGTTAGAACAGAGATGGAGTGTCTTCATTAAGCATAAATAGGGAGGTAAATCGTTTTTGAGTGAATGTCTCTAATTATTTATATTCTTTTAAAAGAAGGGAGAAATAATGTGTCATTAATTAAAGCGAGAAACATCGGCAAGGATTACCAGACGGAAGACGTGGTGGTTCACGCCCTTCAGGATGTGGATTTTGAAATCGAACCCGCTTCTTTCGTTTCATTTGTCGGCCCTTCAGGCAGCGGCAAGACGACAATACTCAACCTGATTGGCTGTCTGGACAAACCATCGGTGGGAAACCTTCGGATTGCCGATACAGATATCATCGGGCTGGATCGGAAAAACAGCGCAGCTTTTCGGGGCAAACATCTGGGGTTTATTTTTCAGGATTTCAATTTGATCCCTGTGCTGACGGCTTATGAAAATATCGAATATCCTCTGATTATGGTCCAAAACATTGCGCCGCAGGAACGTAAGGAGCGGATTAACCGGCTGCTTGCGGCAGTCGATATGGCGGATCAGGGCCACAAGTACCCGCACCAGATATCGGGAGGTCAAAAACAACGTGTGGCTGTAGCCCGGGCGCTGGTGACCAATCCAGCGCTCGTTCTGGCCGATGAACCCACGGCTAACCTGGATTCGCAGACAGCCTATGCCGTGATCGGGCTCATGAAGAAAATGCGTGACGACTTTGGAACAACCTTCATTTTCTCTACTCATGACACCAAGATTGTCGGTGAAGCGGAAGTCATCTTCCGTCTGGAAGACGGCAGATTGACCGGAAAAGAGATGAAAGGAGGGACAAAGCCATGATGAACCTTTTCAAAATTGCCATCCGCAATCTCATCCGCTACAAGCGCAGAACATTGCTGACCGCTTCACTCATCACGATCGGTGTTGTGTCCGTCCTGGTCTTTGTTTCCATCACCGGCTCCTTCAAGGCGATGATTATCGGACAAGTAACCGATTCCATGCTGGGACATGTTCAGATTCATCGCAAAGGGTATGTCGCCGCCATTGATAATCTGCCCATGAACATGAATATGAAATCCGGAGCTTATGCAAAAATTGCCGAAGTGCTCAAAGCAACACCGGACGTACAAGCTTTTTCACCTCGCATCAAATTCGGCGGTATGTTCAGTAATTTTGCGGAAACAACGAACATTCGCTTAAACGGCATCTATCCGGAACGGGAGTTTCAAACGGTTCCCTTGTTAACCTCACGCATAGCGGAAGGAAAAAAGGCACTAAACCGCGGCGAAATCCTGATACCCATCCTTTTGGCAAAGGGCTTGAAGGTCAAGCTGGGTGATACCGTTGTTATTGTGGCGACCAACGCGGACGGCTCTGTCAACGGCAAACAGTTTATCATTTCCGGCATACTGGAGAGCGCCACGGGACCCGGCGGGCGCGATGGATATATTCACATTGAGGACGCCGCCGAAGTTCTCCGGATGCCCGAGGTGGAAGTCAGTGAAGTGGCTGTCCGCCTGAAAGAGTTCAGCCGTCTTTCCACCGCTGTTCAACAACTGGAATCTCAATTAGCAGAAGAGGTCAGCAAGGAAGGGCGGTCCATGTTTGAGGTTCATTCCTGGGAGCAGCTTTCACCTTTCTTCAACATTGCCCGGATGATTGACGTTATGACCTTCTTCATCAAAATCATGCTCATTGCGATAGTGCTCATCAGCATTATGAATGTGATGATTATGGCGGTCTATGAACGGATTCGGGAAATCGGCACCATTGCCGCTATCGGCACGCTGCCCGGTAAGATCCGCTCCATGTTCATCATTGAGGGTTTCTGTCTCGGCATCATCGGTGCCATCATCGGCGGTCTGATTGGAAGTGCCGTTATTTTAATCGTTAATCTTGTGGGGATCCGTTTTGATTTCGGCCAGCAGCAGGGGCTTCTTCTGAAGGCCACACTTAACCCGGCTGATCTGCTGACGGTATCCATTATCGTTATTGTTGTTGCCGTGGCAGCCAGCCTCCAGCCGGCCTTCAAAGCGTCGAAGATGGAGCCGATCGAGGCCCTGCGCCACGTTTAACCTTGAGGGAGAATAATATGGTTAAAAAAATATTGCTGATTGGTCTTTTGATTGTATCCATGGCTTGTTCCGCCTTTGCCTTAGATGGTAAGGCGCTTCTGGAACAGGTAGATCGAAACCTTTCGCCGGAATCCTACGAATCCTACCGGAAGCTCATCAACATCGAGCCTTCCGGCGCGAAAAAGGAATTTACGCTTTTTACCGTTAAGAAAGGCGTTGATAAAGTTGCCTCGCTGTTTATCGCCCCGGCCAGTGAAAAAGGCAGGAGCACTCTTCGGGTTGGCGACAATATGTGGCTCAACATTCCTAATATCGGCAAGCCGATCCGCATAACCAGTCTCCAGTCGGTTGTGGGCGGAGTTTTTAACAACGCCGACATTCTTCAGTTGGATTATGCCGCGGAATACGACGTGGAAAAGGTTGATGAAAAAAGCAGTGAGTATCTGCTTTATCTCAAGGCCAAGACAAAAGCCGTGGCCTATGACAAGCTCAAAATCTGGGCGGACAAGAACAAAAAACTGCCGACGAAGATTGAATGCCTGACCCAGGCAAATATGCTCATCAAAACCCTCTACTTCAAAGATGTAAAAGATTTTGGCGGCGGCATTGTCCGGCCGGCGGTGATAGAAACGGATAGCCCTCTTTACAAAGATTATAAGTCTGTTATGATTTTTGCCAAGGTTAAAAAGAAGACGTTTAAGGACGAGGTCTTCACCCTGACATTTATGCCCAACCTGGAATCGTTGCGATAAATGAGACGGCTGTTGCTTATCATCCTATTTTTTGTGTTTTGGCTGATCCCGGCAGGCGTGAGTGCCGAGGAGTCTTATACCTTTGATCTTGCCGAAACAGAGAAGAAACCTTATCATTTTGGCGCATACATAGAATTCAAACCCATCCTCTATGGACTGGATCGCGACTCCGCTTTTTATAAACTTCGCTACTTCAACAATCCCCGGGGGCCAGCGCTTCTGGAAGCCAACGGCCGGATTCAACTGGAAGGGTCTCTGGAAAAAAATATTTTTCGCCTCTATGCGAAGACCAACACGGACTTAAAAGCCTCTTACGCGGGAGAATCGGAAAACTCAACGTTTTACGAGCTCTATGCCTCCGCGAAACCCTTGATCCATCTGAAGCTTGATGTGGGCAAGAAAACGATGAAGTGGGGGAAAGGTTATGCCTGGAATCCCGCGGCCTTTGTGGACAGGCCGAAAGATCCGGACGATCCGGAACAGGCGATGGAAGGATACACGCTTGCCACGGCGGATTACATTCGAAGCTTCGACGGGCCTTTGAAAACTTTTTCTTTTACCCCCGTGCTCTTTCCCGTTTATGACCACATCAACGACGACTTTGGCAATATCAACAACCTGAATCTTGCCGGGCGCTTTTATTTTCTCTTTTATGACACGGATATTGATCTGATGTTTATGGTTGGCGGCAGCAGGCCGGATCGCTGCGGCGCCGATTTTTCCCGCAACATCACCACAAATTTTGAAGTCCACGGCGAATACGCCTATTTCAGGAACAACCAGAAAAGTGTTCTGGATCAAAACGGCGTTCCCCAGCAGGTCGAATCAGACGCGCACAGCTTTCTTATCGGTATTCGCTATCTGACGGCATTTGACCTGACCGCGATTATTGAATACTACCACAACGGCACGGGTTTCAGCAGTGATGAGATGAACAACTATTACGCTTATATCGCGCGAGGATATGACGCTTACCA
>DJVN01000161.1 GCA_002441205.1 Syntrophaceae bacterium UBA6255
ATTATGCCGATGAAAAGCCGCTGCCGGAAACTAAAGCATTTGAAGAAGTATTTGATAAAGTAGCCTGCAAGCCGGATGAAAAAGCTTTGCCACTCAGTAAACAATTTTGGTCGGCTTACGAAACGATTAGAAATTATAAACAATATATTCCAGGTGGATCTAAAGAACTAAGTCTTGAGCAGAAGGCGCTTAATCAACTCAATACATTGATTAATAATGTGCAGACACAGAAGCTGATGCCTTATAAAGATTTTCTGCGGACTTTGCGAACAGATATTCTTCATTACGGTACGCACTCGGAATATTCCCTGCGCCGGATAAGCAACTTGTCCGCTGCGGAAAACAAATTAAACGAAACCGTCGAAGAAATTGCACAAATACAACAAGAGCTGGGCCGGGATTATCTGGATAGAGCCGTTGCCGGGCAGAAAAAGCTGAAAAAAGACATCATCATCGCGATTGAGAATCAAAAATGAAACAAAGAATTTTCGTCAGTTGCGTACAAAAAGAATTTTCAAAAGAGCGACAGGCTCTGAAAGCATACATCCTTGGAGATGCCCTGCTGAGCCGCTTTTTTGATGTATTCCTTTTTGAAGACATACCGGCGAAAGATCGGCGCGCTGATGAGGTTTATCTTGAAGAAGTGCGCCGTTGCGATATTTATCTGGCCTTGCTGGGCGATCAATATGGCGTGCCGGATAAAAAAGGTTTCTCGCCCACCCATCGCGAATTCACAGAAGCAACCAACCTGGGGAAATACCGCATTATATTTATCAAAGGTATGACGGATAAAGATCGCCATGCGAAAATGAAACAAATGATTGAAGAGGCTGGCGAACAATTGGTCCGAAGGCGTTTTGCAGAAATAGAAGAATTGATCCCCGGAGTTTATTCCAGCCTTGTGGAATATCTTGCGGTTAAAGAATTGCTGCGCGTGGGCCCATTTGACGCGGCCGTTTGTCCCGGTGCGACAATAGAGGATATTTCCGCCGAAAAAGTGAGCAAATTTGTCGGCCTGGCCCGTCGTGCTCGCGCGTTTCCTTTGGCAGAGGATACCGCTTTCGAAAATGTGCTGGAACATCTACATTTACTCAATCAGGGAAGACCGACAAATGCCGCAATACTTTTATTCGGCAAAGCGCCTCAGAAATATTTGATTTCTTCCGAGGTCAAATGTGCACATTTCCACGGAACGCAGGTAAGTAAACCGATTCCATTCTATCAGGTTTACAAAGGCGATGTTTTTGATCTGGTGGATCAGGCGGTTGATTTTGTTCTCTCCAAAATCAATCTGGCTGTGGGAACGCGGGAACACAGTGTCCAAGCGCCGGTAGCTTATGAAATGCCGCCCGAAGTGGTACGCGAAGCCGTCGTCAATGCCGTGGCGCATCGGGATTACACAAGTAATGGCAGTGTTCAGGTCATGCTGTTTTCGGACAGGCTGGAAGTCTGGAATCCCGGCACATTACCGCCGTCGCTGACGCTGGAAAAACTGAAACGTCCACATGGTTCTGTTCCTGCAAATCCTCTTTTGGCTGAACCGCTTTACCTGACAAAATATATAGAACGCATGGGCACCGGTACGGGTGACATGATTAAACGTTGCAAAAAAGCCGGTTTGGCGGAACCGAAGTTTGCTCTGACAGACGGCTTTGTGATTACCATCAAACGCAAGCCAGAACTGGCGTTTGAATCAGTTGGCGGACGGAAAGAGGCACCAAGCCGGCACCAAGTCGGCACCAAGTTGGCACTAAGCGGGAACCAAGTTGAAGTGCTCGATAAATGCAAGGAAGATTGCTTTATTGTCGATTTGATGCAGTTGGTTGGTCGATCAGACAGGACCAAGTTCAGGAACCAGGTCTTAAAGCCGCTTATCGAAGAAGGCTTTTTACTGATGACCATTCCGGATAAACCGACCAGCAGCAAGCAGAAATACCGCCTGACCGATAAGGGAAAAGCCATGCTCAAGAATCTCCGAAAGAAAGATACTAAAAAATGACCAACGAAGCGCGTACGATTCTGGAAAACATCATTGAAGATTTCAATCCTGAAAAATTTGTTTTGTTCTTCCGGCGGAAAAGTCCGCAGTTTTCACCGGCGAAAGAAGGTCTGCAACACTACGATGATGAAAACTTTGCCCAAGGCCGGAAACTGGGCGAAATCAAATTTGCCGATGCAGATCGCCTGATAATCTGCACGCTGGCCGCGCAGAAAGCGCTCACCGAGCGCTCCGGCAAAAAGGCGCAATACGACAAAGCCAAAAAGATACTCAAAGACCACCGGGATTATTACGCTGCAGGTATTTTTATCTTTTACGACGATGACGGCAATTTCCGTTTTTCGCTGGTTTGTCCTGAATATGCGGGACAGAAAAAGGGATGGCCCAACTTCCGCCGCTTTACGTATTTTGTAAACCATGATCCGACGGTCACGAACAAAACATTCAAACAACGCATTGGCGACGGCGATTTTTCCACCATCGAGAAAATCAAAGATGCCTTTTCCGTGGAAAAGGTTACCCGCGAATTTTATGAGGCCATTGCCAACTGGTATTTCTGGGCGGTGCAGCATTGCCGTTTCCCGCAGGATGCCGAAGCTGAAGAGAACGGCCGCAACATCAGCGTTATCCGGT
>DJVN01000144.1:0-8386 GCA_002441205.1 Syntrophaceae bacterium UBA6255
AACACAAAAATGGGTGATTTCTTTTTGTTGACAACACTTGGATGATTAACATAAGTTTCCCTGTGCTTTATGGTGAACAGCCTATGAATGAAAGCAGTCCGATCGAACCGGTCATCGCCGCCCGTAATCTGAAAAAAGTTTTCGGCACTTTTAAGGCCGTTGATGATATTTCCTTCCATGTGGCTCCGGGAGTCTGTTTCGGCATTCTGGGACCGAACGGCGCCGGCAAGACTTCCACCATTAGAATGATTTACGGATTCTCACCGATTACCTCCGGTGATATTATTGTTTTCGGGCTGAACATCAAAACACGGGACCGGAAAATCAAAGCCCGAATCGGTGTCTGCCAGCAGGAAAATACGCTTGATCCTGATCTCACGGTCATACAGAATTTCGAAGTGTTCGCCCGCTATTTTGATATCGAAAAGAAAACAGCCCTTGACCGGGCCACTGCGTTACTGAAATTTTTCGCACTGGAGCAGCGCCGGAATGCGCGTGCCACGGAGCTTTCCGGCGGTATGGTACGCAGGTTGGTAATCGCCCGCGCCCTGATCAATCAGCCGGATCTTATTATCCTGGATGAACCAACGACGGGACTTGATCCGCAATCCCGACATCAGGTATGGGAGCGTTTGGAAAGCCTGAAAAATCAGGGCATGACGATCCTGTTGACAACGCATTACATGGACGAGGCGGCGCGTCTTTGCGATGATCTGGTGATTATGGACCACGGAAAAATCCTGGCACAAGGATCACCTCTATCTTTAATCAGTGTCTACACAAGCGGCCATATCATTGAAATTGCCGAACCGGACGAAAAGTTGCGCGCTTTCGCCCTTGAAAAGCAAGATCGCCTGGAGGACCTGGGTCATCGTCTGATTATTCACGCCGCCAACGGACACGAATTCTACCAGGAGCTCTGCGAACGCTTTAACCATAAAAGCTGCACATTACGATCGGCCACCCTGGAAGATGTTTTTCTGAAACTGACCGGAAGGGAGCTGCGGGAATGAACGTCAGAATTTCCACCCGATTCATCCGCGTCTGGCAGCGCAATCTGACCGTCTACCGGGAAAGCTGGAAGATTAACTTCCTGCCGCCGCTGCTGGAACCGTTTTTTTACCTTCTGGCATTCGGAATCGGTTTCAGCGGACTGATCAGCTCCGTCAGTTATGCATCGAGAGAAATATCCTATGTCCTTTTTATCGCCCCTTCGCTTCTGGCGATTAATATGATGAACAACTCTTTTTTTGAAAACACGTTCGGCTCTTTTGTCAGGATGTATTATCAAAAAACGTTTAATGCGATGATGGCTACACCGCTGACTGTCGAAGAAATTGTAACCGGTGAGATCGTCTGGGGCGCGACCAAATCGGTCATTGGAACCGTCATCAGCTTCTTCGGACTGATCAGTTATCCGGCGGGATTACTGATTGTTTTTGTCGGCTTCCTGGGCGGCCTTGCCTTCGGTTCGGTGGCTATGGTTTTTACCGCCATCGTGGAGAGAATAGAGTTATTTAATCTGCCGGTATTTTTGTTCATCACTCCCATGTTTCTTTTCAGCGGCACGTTTTTCCCGATAAGTAGTTTACCCTTGTGGGCGCAGTATTTTGCTTTAACCCTTCCACTTACCCATCTGGTCAATTTAGTCAGGGCTTTGAGCCTGGGCATGTTTAACGCAGAAGCGCTGGCTGGATTCCTCTATTTAGCTGTTTTCTGTCTTGTTATGTTTCCCCTGGCAATTTTCAAGATGCGCAATAGGCTTATCAAATAATGTTTACGGAGCAAGAAAAATAAAGGGAAATATTTCTTGACTAAAAACCTTTAGTGTGAACAGTTGCACAACAAGAAAATACCGGATATTTTTTTATAAACGGTCTGTAACCATTAAGGATTTTTCACATCCTGATGGTTTTTTCTTCAGAGGTAAGGCATACAAGCCCCTCACTTTTTCCTTCCTTCTCAACCAGGAGACGGATGGGGGTGATTTTGATGCTTTGTGGGGCCCCATCGGGGAATAAAGATTCAATAAGATGTTACTAAAAGAAAGGGGATTAAAATGAATAAGAATTTGTATGTCGGCAACCTGTCTTACAAGATTACGGATGAAGATCTTAAATCCAACTTTAGCGAAGCGGGGGAAGTTGTAACGGCTTCAATCATTAAAGACAAGTTTACAGGTCAGTCCAAAGGTTTCGGTTTTGTTGAAATGAAAACAGAAGAGGGCGCTACCGAAGCTATTAAAAAATTCAACGGCGGGACCCTTGATGGCAAGTCAATAGTCGTTAACGAAGCCCGACCGAAGAAAGAGTTCAGCGGTGGTCATCGGGGAGGCGGTAATCGCGGTGGGGGAGGATTCAACCGGGGCGGCCGAAGATATTAATAACCCTCGCTGATCATGAGACCCACGCTTCAAAAAAAAGTGAATTGAAGCTTGCTGGACGTAGTGAAACTCCAATTCCGCGAAGCACATCGGAATTGGTTAATTGAACTATCCAATAGCCCTTGGCTATTGGGAATTATTTCAGGCGTTTAGCGCCGTCGTAAAACAAACGGCGTGTATCGGGATAATAATTAAAAATAAAATTACTTACAAACAAAGGAGCAGAAGATTTTGAAAAACCTTCTGCTCCTTTGTTTTGATGTCCATCTGGATTTATTTAGCTGGTGTCGCGCAACACGTGATACAATGACCTGGGCAATATTAGACATACGTTGATGCACGGTTTTCGCGCTTCTGCCGATAGTTTCTGAAAGTTATCAAAACATCCTTGATCGACACAAAAAAGCATGAGACAGCGGCCTGACAATCTGCCGATTCCCGCTGGTTACCGTTCAATTAGACAAACAATCATATGGCAAAAAACAGTACCCGGCCTTTTAAACCACATCGGGACTTTCTGACACTCGAATGGATTGCTGCTTGTTCATCAGGCGTTCTGTCATTTTCAGAACCTGAATCTCTCGGGAAACGCCCTTAAGACAGAGATATGCTGAAACCCATGAACTGCGCGGCGAGAAAAAGTACATAGATGGCAATCATCACCAGCGCCTCCAGACGAACAAATTTTCTTCCGGTGGTGACAAACATCTGCAGAAGAACGCCCGCCACGATCAGCATGGGAAGATCGCGCTGTACGATGATCGGTTCGACCGGAAGAGGCTTGATCAGGCAGAGACAACCGATCACGGCCAATCCGGTAAATATGTTGGATGCGTAGATCTCGCCGAGCGTAACATCGGCCTGACGTCTCAACACCGCGCCCAAGGCGATGGCCAGCTCCGGAAGGGAAGTGCCAAACGCATAAAAGGTCACCCCGACGAGAAGATCATTCATGCCCAGCCGCCGCGCAAGTATTGTTCCATTTTCCACAATCCAGCTAGACCCCAGCACGATCATGGCAATGCCTGAAATAAAAATCGTTATATGCAGCCAGGACTTTTCAACACTGGCAACTGGCGTTTCTTTTCTCTGCTGCTTAGCGTCGTCGATGGTTCCCTTTAAATAAGGGCAGTATGCCATCAGCAGAATCAGGCCGTCGATGCGGCTGATGAACCCGTCCATGGCAATGAGCAGCAGCAGGGCGGCGGAAAGAATCATCCAGCTGGATTCTCTTTCGCGAAGCGTCGGACCGACGATTATCGGTCTCCACAGGGCGCAGATGCCAGCGACAAACGTCAGGGTCACGAAATTGGAGCCGACGACATTGCCGACCGCGGCGGCCGGCTGTCCGCGCACAGAGGCGAAAAGCGAAACGCAGAACTCGGGGAGAGACGTCATCACAGCCAGCAGTAGAACCGTTACTACCAGCGGCGACACCCGCAGCCAGCCCGCCAGAATCGGGACACGGCGCAGGACGAATACCGTGCCCGCCCATAGAAGCGCAATACCCGCAATGAACAACAGAATCGAGATCGTCATCGGATACACCCTGAATCGCGAATCGCTAACACATGGTGAGGCCCTTCATCACAAATCGTCCGGATAAAATCAAAAGGCTTGTCCCGTCAACGTTCATTAAGACAGCTTGATGGCCGTTTGCATTCCTTTGTTTGAAGAATCAATATATTCAGTGAACTTTTCGGCGATGGTTCTGACCGTATGTTCGAATTCATCCACATCTTTATCCAGAAGCGTCATGCGGAAACCGAGAAGCGGCGTAAAGAAAGACGTCAAAGGCACCACGCAGATGCCGGTGGACGCCAGCAGATAGTAAACGAAACGTTTGTCGTGCTCAATAGGCTCCTTGACGAGATTTTCGACAAACTCCCGGACTTCCTTGTTTTTGATATGAAGCTTTTGATTGCTGTTCAGACCGGATTCGTTAAAGACAATGGTCATATAAAAAGCGCCGTCGGTTTTATTGACCATCAAACAGGGAACATCCTTCAAAATGTTGTATGCGATATCCGAAAGCTTTTCGTAATGACTCCTGCGTTCGTGAAGATATTTATCATATTCCGGATGCGTCATGATTTTAGGAATCGCCAGTTGCGGCAATGTTGTCGAACAAACCTCTGACATTTTCTGATGGAGGATGGTATTGATAAAGCGATCGAAAATCGGATCTTTGCCGGCATTGTAAACTTCCATCCAGCCGCACCGCGAGCCGGGCCAGGGCAGTTCCTTGGAAATGCCTTTCATGCTGATGGCCGGAAGATCACCGACAATGTCCGAAAGCGGCACGGTCTTCTTGCCGTTAAAAACGATATTAATGTAGGTTTCGTCAAAGACAACGAAAAGATCGTTTTCTTTTGCGATTCGTACAACATTCCGCAGTGTTTCCTCCGGGTAAACAAAACCGGTAGGGTTGTCGGGATTGATCACCAGAATGCCGACGATGGCTTTGTGGCTTCTCACTTTTTGCTCCAGTTCCCGCATATCCGGATGCCATCCGTTGTATGGATTCAACCGGTAGGTATTGGGCGGAAACGACGCGTGCAGAACCTCGGCCATAAAATGCGTGGAATACGTCGGTTCCGGCATGATCATGCGCGCATCAACCTGAATGGAGCTGTAGGCGCGGGCAATGGCGTCACCCAAACCGTTGAAAAAAATGATGTCTTCGGGAGTAATCCGGACACTTCTGCGCGCATTGAGACGATCGGCAAGAAACTCTCTGGTGGCGTTTACACCTTTTGTCGGAGAATAGGCAAAAGACGCATCATCTTTGATGATTTCAAAGAGCACTTCCTTCATCCAGTTGGGAATTTTTTCTCCCTTCTGCACCGGATCGCCGATGTTTTCCCAGATGATATCAACGCCATATTCCTTCAGCTTGTTGGCAATCAGTACGATATTTCGTATTTCATAAGTCAGCCCGCTGCCGCCGCGGGAAATTTCAAAACGCATAAATATTTTAACCCCTTAGATATTAAGTTTTATTTTATATTATATATTTATTTAAATTTCCAGCTTTTTATGTTATCGGAGCACCAAATCGTGCATCCCAAGCGCGGCATTTAAGAAAGAGGAAAATCAATGGAAGAAACAAAAAGTTTTGAAGAATTACTGAATGAAACCAGCTTAAAACCCCGGCGTTTTTCTGCCGGAGAAAGAATTGATACGATCATCGTAAATATCACGGCAGACTTTATATTCATTGATCTGGGCGCCAAAAGCGAAGGCTATATTGATAAAAAAGAACTTCTCGACGACAACGGCGATCTCACGGTCAGAGAAGGCGATCCGATTACAGCGTATTTCCTTTCTTCGCGCCACGGCGAAAAACTTTTTACGACCAAATTGCTCACCAGCAAGAGCGTTAACGATTTTATGTATGACGCTTACAAAAATCAGATTCCCCTGGAAGCGACTGTCGAAAAGGAAATTAAAGGCGGCTTTTCTGTTAAGATCAACCAGAATGTCAGCGGCTTCTGTCCCTATTCACAGATGGATACGAAAAAAACAGACGATGCTGCCGCTTACGTCGGCAAAAAATTTGAATTTATCGTGGCCGAATATTCGGAAAATGGTCGCAATATCATTCTTTCGCGACGGCCGCTGCTGCAAAAAATCGAGCAGGAGAAAAAAGCCGCGTTGAAAAATTCCCTGCAACAGGGAATGACGGTGAGCGGCGTGGTGACAAGCGTACAGAAATTCGGCGCTTTCGTTGATCTCGGCGGCATACAGGCCCTGCTGCCTGTTTCGGAAATGGGGTGGGGACGGGTTGAAGATCCCAAAGTACTCTACGCACCGGGCGACAAGATTGAAGCCGTGATCATCAATCTGGACTGGGAAGCTAATCGCATCACCTTATCCGCCAAGGCAACGCTGCCCAATCCCTGGGATGGTTTTGTAAGAAAATATAGCGAGGGCAGTCTGCTCAAGGGCAAGGTCTCCAACCTGACGAATTTTGGCGCTTTCGTTGTGCTGGAAGACGGCGTGGAAGGGCTTCTGCATATTTCCAAAATCGCGCGCGGTAAAAAGATCAAGCACGCCGGCGACGTGATGAAAGCCGGAGAAGACATCGAAGTAAAAATTGAAAAAATCGACCGCGAAAACAAAAAGATTTCCCTGGACCTTGCCGGCAGCGACAAGGAAACCTCCGTCGCGACCGATGAGGATGATTTCCGCGGTTACATCGGCAAATCACCGAAAACCATGGGAACGCTGGGCGATATGTTCAAGAAAAAAAAATAAACTTTTCCGACGTTGTTTTTCCCGGGAAGCACCTTAAGGATTATCTGAACTCCTGATGACCGATGCCATCGGTGCGCACCATGAACAAACCGTCAGGAACGCCCCATTTGCCGAACGTATAGTAGAATATCCAGTCATCAGTCACAAATATTTTTATATCCTTGCGATCCTTTCCCTCAAAGGAAACCAGCGTATCAGATAGTTTAAAATCATTGCGCATCTTCATTATATCGCTGGCAAGAGTAGACCAGTATATCCACGAGTTGCTCGCATTGATGTTTTTCGCATAGAACAGCCTTCCTCTGTCCGGTGCTATTCTGATGATGGCGTTTTCCTCATTGGTGACATAGACAAAATCTCCGTCAACGCTAAAACTTCCAACAGGAGCATCCCACACCTTGGTCTTGCCTGTACCGTCTTTCCGTATACGGTAAAGACCGTCATCATTTAGTTTTGAGTAATAGAACCATTCGCCGCAAGGGGTAAAAAATTTGATATTGATCTCATTAAAAAGCATTTTCCTGTCCATGCCATTCACCTTGATGCTGCGCAGATAGGCACCGCCCCCCATATAATATATACGGTCATCGATAACATGGACATTCTCAAAACCTGAAGTGGCAGGCCTGTAAAGCTTATCAATATCGCTAATCCTTTTTTCGCCTGTCCCGTCAATGCGTATTTTGAAAAGGTTGTGCGACTGGGAATGGTTTATGTAATACACCCAGTCGCCCACAACATTGATACCCGACACCTTGTCATTGCTGAGTTTTATTCTGTCTTTTGGCCCCAGCAATCTGCTTTTATAGAGTTTCATGCCATCATAGGGGTTGGCGTAATATACCCAGTTTCCCTGGCGTGCCAGATATCCCCCGTTCAAACTGTTGCCCGGTGTATTGCCCACAGTATTCATGAAATCCACCATGACATCGCATGCGTCGCGGTATCCGCCTTCCTGCGTATATACAAGCACCTGGCAAGTGCCCGCGCCAACCGGGGTAACTTTGCCCGTGTTGTCCACCGTGGCTACCTTCACGTTAGTGGATTCCCATCTCACATTCTTATTCAATGCTTCCGCGGGCAAAACCGTTGCCATAAGCTTGGCGGGAGTGCCGCCAACAAGAAGATAGAGCGATTTCTTATCAAGGGATACAGACCGGGGCGTCGAGGTATCCGCCTGCATAGGCGCGCCCGGCTTGGCCGGCACGAATCCCGGCTTTTGAAACTGCCGGGAAAACGCGGGACAACATAGTACAAATATTAATAGAAAACCGATAAAGTATCTCATAAAAGCTCCTTGATTTTTATGTTGCAGATCATCATTTCCTGTTTTTGGATAAGAACTGCCCGTTATGATTTAAACATAGGATACAAGGTCTTATAGGTCAAGAAAATATCGTCAAAGGTCTGCGTAGGCGAGGAAAATGATTTCCGCAAATATATTTCCAAATTACCGAAAACGATGGGTGCGTTGGGGGACTTGCTAAAGAAAAAAAATATTCTGAGCTATATTTGATTTAACGGACAGAAAAAATTGAATTCTGGCTCGACAAAGACAACATCTACAAGTCAACAACAGTGAATAAATATTTTAATGATTTGCGTTTGGAAATGTTTAACGCCTGAATTAAGCCGCCCCACAAAGCGGCGTCGGCTTGAATGAGTTGTCAGGCATAATTGGATTTACCCCACTTTCTGAGTCGCCCGGTCATCCCCTCATCCCCGCGGCATCAGCGCGAACAC
>DJVN01000144.1:8406-22039 GCA_002441205.1 Syntrophaceae bacterium UBA6255
GTGAGCCACTTGGCCGCCTCGTATCTGTCCCAGTCGTCCTGGTCTGCCAGAACCATTTCCACGACGTCGTAGCCGAGGCGACCGAAAGACGCGAGAAGTTCCGGAAGCATAAGAAAGTCGGCAATCGAGTGGGCAAGACACCCCTTGACAACATCTTCCGTCGGCGGCAACTGCCGCCAGTAGGGCTCGCCGATGAGGATGATCCCTCCGAGCTTCAGGCTTTGCGCCAGAAGCTTGATCGTGCCGGCGACTCCCCCGCCGATCCAAGTGGCACCGACACAGGCTGCCACAGCGACCTTCCCGTCAGAGACATAGCCTGCAGCATCGCCATGGATGAACTTGACTCGATCGGCAACACCGAGTTCTTCAGCACGGAGCTTCGCTTGCTCGGTGAACAACTGACTCATGTCGATGCCGGTGCCGATGATTCTGTAATCGCGTGCCCAGGTGCACAGCATCTCGCCCGAACCGCTGCCGAGATCGAGCACTCGGTCCCCCGATTTCAGACGCAACGCCGCGCCGAGAGTGGCGAACTTTTCGGGGGTGAACGGGTTATGGATGCGATGAGCACTCTCAGTAATGTTGAAAATCCGCGGAATATCCATTGCAGAAAATCTCCTTTCGGGTGTGAATAGATTCAGTCACTGACTATCGCAAAAATCAGCCGGACGTCAGCGATCGGGTGGATTGATGTTACGCAATAATTTCATTCAGCCCTTCAATGGTCTGATTCAACTCTTCCAGAGATGCTTTACCAATGACTTTCCCTATTCTTTCTACAGACAGGGTACGAATTTGACTAATTTTGAGCCATGATTTCTTGGGTAAATTTGGAGATTTCAGTTCAAGGGTTAATGGGAATCCAGCCTTTTGTGGTTGGCTTGTGATAGCCACGGCGATGACTGTACCTGAGCGTTCATTAAAAATGTCGTGGCTCAGAATGAGCACAGGACGCAAGCCTGCCTGTTCATGACCTCGCATGGGATTCAAATCCGCCCACCGAATTTCACCTCTCAATATTCTGGCCATTTGCTCACGTCCTCGGCTAATCCTTCTTCCGCCATGGCTTTTTCAAATTTCGGATCGAGTTTTGCGCATTCAATAGACAGCCGACTACGCTTCATTCTAACGAGTTTTTCGCGCACAGCATCACAGATTGCCTGGCTGCGATTTTGAAAATAATTCTTCTCGACCAGCCTATCTAATTCACCGATAAATTCGGCATCCATTGTAATTGCTATTTTTGTTTTTCCCATAATGAACCTCCTTCAACGGTATTCCATTATATCATACCTGCGAAAAGAGAAGCAAATATAATTTTGTATTCTTTTAGCGTAACGGCTGCAAAGCGAGAGCTGAGCTTTTCGTAGGCCGCCGCGCGTAGCGCGGTGACCTACGAAAAGCTCAGCCGGAGTAGCCCAGCGGGCTGCGATCGGCTGGAGCGACCTTGTTGTGCTTTAAATACAGAACAAAAGTTACATAATTCCTAATGTGATACAGAAAAAGTACCATCATTGTTCAGTTTGATTTTTATGGAGTCGCCTTTTCTTAATCCTATGGTTGCCAACGCATCTACGAGCCGCGCTTTTACTCTTTTTTGATTTCTTTCATGCAAAACCGAGGAAACCCAAACTACGCCTTCTTTAGTTTCATGGACGCCAGCTTCATATGTCTTGTTGCCAATATTGATATTAATAATCTTCTTTTTTCCATGCTCAGGCGGAAGGTAACGAGAACAATCTTTATCAATATACAGTTCACAAATATCTTTCTTATCAGCGTAGGCGCCTTGTCGTGTAACTGATCCTGACATCATTATTACCATCCAATATATTTATTCGTGCACAACAATGTTTATACAGTCTGTATAAATCTGTAAATATAGACAGTTTCTTTCTGTATCACGGGTATATACCCTCCGCTTTGCGGGATTGTTCGACTTACAAATTTCAATACACCTATAGTGACCTTTAGGTTATTCGTTTTTGAAATTTGAGTCTCACAATAAATCGTTTTTGTGTGTTTTGTTTATTACAATTATAGTTAAATAAAATCAAGCCATTAAATCCTGATTTATACTTTTTCTTTTTCGATTTATACAGACTGTATAAATCGGCACAATTTGGCATATTTTCGTTTTGATTTATTTGAATGGTATTGTTTAACGATTATAGTTTACAGCTTAGTATGAAAATAATATTTTCAGGAATAAATTGACAGGGGACTTGACGCTGTTTGTCAGGTCAAGTCCCCTGCGAGAGCAATAAACTTAAGATTTGTCTTCCAGAACGATCAGCGCGTCGGCGACGACCGGTTCGGTGCCGTCAATGATAATCGGATTGAGGTCGATCTCGGCGATTTCCGGATGCAGCAGAGCGATGTTTCCAATCGCCTGAATGATCCTGGAAAGATTGTTTAATTTTACCTTCGGCAGGCCGCGGAATTTATTGAGCAGTTTGCGGGCGTTGATGTCTTCGAACATTTCCAGCGCATCGGCGTTTGTAACCGGCGCGAGGCGCAGGGTGGTGTCCTTGAAAACTTCCGTGAAAACGCCGCCCAGACCGAAAACGACACCCGGACCGAATCCGGCAAAGCGTGTCATGCCTGCCAGGAATTCGCGGCTGCCGCTGAGCATGTCCTGTACCAGCACCGGCACAGTTTTCCCCGCGTTCTTTTGAATATTTTTAAATTCCTTTTTCAGCTGGTTTTCGTTTTCCACATTCAGCGCGATGAGTCCCCTGCCGCTCTTATGCATGATTTCCCAACTGCAGGTCTTGAGCGCCACCGGATAACCGATTTTTTTGGCGGCTCTCAACGCGTCCTCAACCTTTGCCGCCCGTGTTTCCTTCGTTACCGGCACGCCGTAGCAGGCCAGCAATTGTTTCGCTTCGTATTCATCCAGCGCTTTTTGTTTGTTGTCCAGCGCCCTGAGGATAATCTCCCTGGCCGCTTTTTTGATTTTCGGCAAAGCGGCATCTTTGCGGGGTGCGCGCGCTCTGATTTGTTTATAGCGATAAAGACAACCCAGCGCCGAAGCGGTTTTTTCGGGAAACCTGAAAACCGGGATGTTGTTGTCCATGTAGCCTTTTGTATAACAATCCTCGTCGTCAAAAAACGAGGATATCAGAAAAGGAATGTTGTATTTGCGTGGCAATTCAAAAGCCTCGTTGACAACGGGTTGAGCATACTTTAAAAATTCCTCCAGCGAAATATTGCCGGCAAGTTCCTTGAAGTGCGGATAAAGTTCCCGCAGGTAGCCGGTCATCATGACGCCATGAAGAACAAGCGCATCTATTTCGCCGCTTTTCATCATCATTTCCGGAAGGGTTATGGCAAGTTTCTGGATGCCCACGTCAAACGTCAAATCAACGGGGTTTGCAGCGGAAGCGTGTGGTTCAATATGGCTTCTAATTTCCTTTTGCAATCTGTCGGAAAAACGCGGGACATGAAGACCGACCGAGTCGCAGAGATAGGCAATAGTCGTCGAAGGTCCGCCGGAGTTGGTCATAATGCCGACACGATTTCCTTTTAGCGGGGGCTGAGTGGCCAGAGTCCATCCGTTGGCGTACAGGTCTTCCACGGAATGTACTCTAATGATTCCCGCCTGCTTGAAGATCCCATCGTAGAGAAAATCCGGTCCGGCCATGGCGCCCGTATGGCTCATTCCAGCGCGGGCGCCGGAAGCGGAACCGCCGACGTATTGGGCAAGAATCGGTTTGCGCGGCGTAATTTTACGGGCGACTTCGACAAATCTTTTTCCGTCACGAATGCCTTCTATATAAAGAATAATCGCTTTGGTTTGTTCATCTTCTCCCAGATATTCCAGCGCGTCAACCATATTGATGTTGGCTTCATTGCCCAGACTGATTGCTTTGCTGAAACGAAAGCCTCTTTTTCTTAAGACCTGAAGGGACTGCGTTACATAAGTGCCGCTTTGCGATGCAAAACCAAGGAAACCCGGTTTGTGTTCAACGGTAAGAACCGTCGTATTTAGAGAAATCTGAGAATTAATAACGCCCAGACAATTCGGTCCGACAAAACGCAATGAGTAGCGCCTTGCCACATTATTGAGTTCATTTTCAATTGCTTGACCGGCAGAACCTGTTTCCCTGAAACCGGCCGTGACAATGATAGCTCTTTTCGTTCCAATTTTACCGAAACTTTCGATAAGCGGAATAATTGATTTTATCGGAACGATCAGAATGGCCAGATCGGGAACTTCCGGTAAATCCTCCGGTGAGGCGTACGCCTTCAATCCCAAAACTGTTTTTTCTGTGGGATGAATAAGAAGAACCTCCCCCTGATATCCGTCTTTCAAAATACTCAAAGCCTGGACCGTGCCCATTTTCGTCGGGTTATTGTTTGCTCCAACAATCGCAATGGATTGCGGATTCATCAGTAAATGCAATGGATTTTCTGTCATTGATGGTTCCCTCATGATAAAAATTGGACTTATACATATAACATTTTGCATATTAATCAACAAATTTGAGAAAAAGTCGCATAACCCCAATCCATCAGAATCAATGCGATTTTTTTGCTGAATTTAAGAAACTTCTAATCGTTTTCTCAGTCAAACCATAATTTCATAATATTGATCGTTATACTTGACTATTTGCTTAAAAAAATATAGTTAAACTGACTTTGTAAAAGTGGAGAAACTATGGAAGATAATGAACTTTTGAATATCCGCCGGGAAAAAATAGCGGATCTGAAATCGGCGGGTATTGATTTATATCCCAATGATGTAAAACCTCAAAACACAACAGAAGAAATATTAGCTAAATTCGGCACTTCCGATGGAAGTGTTCTGGCAGTTTTACAGGAAACTTTTTCCGTGGCCGGTCGCCTCATGGCCGTGCGCAATTTCGGGAAAGCGGCTTTTATCAAGATTCAGGATTACAAGGGGCAAATTCAGGGTTATGTTGCGAAAAATATTTTGAGCGACGATGATTATTTTGTTTTTAAGAAACTCGACATCGGCGATATTGTTTATATTTCCGGAAAATTGTTTCGCACAAAAACGGATGAGCTGACCATTGAAGCGAAAAAACTGACGCTGCTTTCTAAATCCATACGACCTCTTCCGGAAAAATGGCACGGCCTGACCGATATCGAAACCAGATACCGTCAACGATATCTGGATTTGATCGCCAATCCCAAGGTCAAGGAAATTTTCCAGCGGCGCAGTCGTATTATCAAACTGATTCGTCAATTCATGGATGAGCATGATTTTCTGGAAGTGGAAACTCCGATGATGCAGCCCAGGGCGGGAGGAGCGGCAGCCCGGCCGTTCAAAACCCATCATAACGCTCTGGATACGGATTTCTATCTGCGGATTGCTCCGGAACTTTATTTAAAAAGACTGGTGACCGGCGGCCTGGAGCGGGTGTACGAAATCAACCGCAATTTCCGTAATGAGGGCATCTCCACTTTTCATAATCCGGAATTTACCATGCTGGAGTTTTATCAGTCCTACAGCACTTATCAAGATTTGATGTCTCTTACGGAGGACTTATTTGTGTTTCTGGCCAAGGATATATTCGGTGGCTTAAAATTTAATTATCAAAATACGGAAATAGATTTAACGCCGCCCTGGCGGAGAATTTCCGTAAAAGAGGCGCTCGTTCAAATTGCCGACATGAAGGCTGATGTCTTGGAAGATCAATCCAAGGCGCTGGCGTTTGCCCGCAAAGCCGCATGTGACGTCAAGCAAACGGATAATTTGGGGAAAATTTTAATGGCCATTTTCGATGAGGTTGTGGAGAAAAAGCTTATTCAACCGACATTTGTGACGCATTATCCGGTGGTCATATCTCCGCTTTCCAGAAGGTCAAAAAATGATCCGGACCTTACCGATCGTTTTGAACTGTACATTTACGGAAGAGAGATTGCCAATGCGTTTTCGGAATTGAACGATCCTGTTGATCAAAAAGAAAGATTTGTTCAACAATTAAAAGAGAAGGAAGCCGGCGACGAGGAAGCCCATGAAATGGACGAGGATTACATCCGTGCTCTGGAATATGCCATGCCGCCTACCGCCGGCGAAGGCATCGGCATTGACCGTCTGGTAATGCTTTTTACCGATTCTGCTTCCATCAGAGATGTCATTTTATTCCCGCTTTTAAGAACGAAGCAGGATTAGAATGTAGATTGAAAAAAATTTCATATCCGTATTTTTCCCGAGTAAGCAGGATATAATATTGTAATGTCGTACGAACTTTTTATCAGCAGACGTTATTTGAGGGCGAAACGCAAACAGGTATTCGTTTCCGTGATTACGTTCATATCCGTCTTTGGTATTTTTCTGGGCGTAGCGGCTTTGATTATCGTGCTGGCGGTCATGAACGGCTTTGAAGAAGATTTGCGCACAAAAATTCTCGGCATTAAGTCTCATATTGAATTAACGACCGACATGACCGGTCCCATGAAAAATTACCGGGAAGTCCGTGAAAAAATTGCCGGCATCGAGGGGGTGGTCGCGTCCACGCCTTTTATTTACTCTCAGGCGATGATCCGAAATGACAACGGCGTAACCGGCGTGGTCATTCGCGCCCTGGATACGCAAAGCGCATTTAAAGTGATCAATCTGGGAAAAGTCAAAGAAGGCAGTCTGGAATATCTAGACAAAATTCCGCAGGAAGTTTCTGCACATTATAAGAATGAGGGCGCATCCTTGGCGGGAATCGTTATCGGCAAGGAAATGGCCAGGAATATGGGAATTTTCCTTTATGATACGATAACCATCATCTCTCCGGTGAGCATTGCCACCCCCATGGGCACGGTTCCCCGTATGGGTAAATTTGTCGTTGTCGGCATTTTTGAGTCCGGATTCTACGAATATGATTCCACACTTGCTTATTTGTCTTTAGAAAACTGTCAAAAATTTTTACAGATGGGAGATACGGTTACAGGAATCGATATAAAAGTTCATGATATTTACAAAGCCGATGTCATAGCTAAAAATATTCAAAGCAAACTGGGATTCCCTTTCTGGACGCAAAACTGGATGCAAATGAATAAAAATCTTTTTTCTGCTTTAAAACTGGAAAAAAGAGTGATGTTTATTATTTTGAGCTTAATCGTCCTTGTGGCGGCTTTTAATATCATCAGCGCATTAATCATGATTGTTATGGAAAAGAACAAGGACATTGCGATTTTGAAATCCATGGGCGCCACGTCCCAAAGCGTTATGAAAATATTCATTTATCAGGGCATGATTATCGGGGTCATCGGAACTTTATTAGGCTCTATCGCCGGGATTTCGATAGCGTTGAACCTGCAACAGGTATCGCAGTTTGTCGAAAAGGTTTTTCATTTTAAATTTTTACCGGGAGATGTTTACTATTTAAGCGAGCTTCCGTCTAAAGTGAACTACGGCGACGTCACAATCATTGTTATGGGTACGTTGCTTATTTGCCTTTTATCAACCATCTACCCATCGTTGAAAGCTTCCCGAACGGACCCCGCTGAAGCCTTACGATATGAATGAAAAATAATAGATCGTTTATAAAATTATGATTGTACTGGAAAATTTATCAAAAACGTTTTTCAAAGAAGAAAACAACATAGAAGTCTTAAGAGGTTTGAACCTGAAAATAGAAAAGGGAGAATCTCTTGCGGTTCTGGGCGCTTCGGGAGCGGGGAAAAGCACGCTCATTCATATTATGGGCATGCTGGACCACCCGACGGGAGGCTGTCTCTTTATCGACGGGATGAACGTTTTTGATTGGGAGGAAAGAAAGAGGGCTTCTTTCCGTAACTCGCATATCGGATTTGTTTTTCAGTTCAACAATCTGCTGCCGGAATTTAACGCTTTGGAAAATGCCATGATGCCGGCATTGATCGGGGGTCTGAAGAAAAAACAGGCCGGAGAAAAAGCTTGCAAAATACTTAAAGAAGTTGGATTAGAGAACAGAATCAGGCACAAACCGGGAGAGCTTTCAGGAGGCGAACAACAGAGGGTCGCAATTGCCCGAGCTTTGATCATGGAGCCGGAAATATTGCTTGTTGACGAACCGACAGGAAATCTTGACACGGAAACAGGAAAAAAGATAGAAGATATGCTGGTCAATTTCAATGTGGAGAAAAAAATAACCCTTGTGACGGTGACGCACAACAAATTACTGGCAGAAAGAATGTCCAAAAGCATTTTTCTGCGTGATGGAGAAATTTATGAATATTAAGAAAATAGTCTGTAAAATATCTTTGATTTTTTTATTTTTTATCATGGTGTTTGTTCCACGGGCTGATTCGGAAGAAACTCAAAAGATCATGGTGATGCCTTTTGAGGTATACAGTAACCAGGATAAATCTGCTATCCGTGAATCTTTCTACAAAAATTTGTCAGATGAGTTGCGGAAAGAAAAATCTGTTCAGATAATTCCTGCCGATGAATTTCTCAAGAAAGATGTCAAAATTGATGAAAATACCGCTATCGATCATGGAAAATCAAATGGTGCGGATTTTGTTATTATGGGAACTCTTACTCAGTTTGGCAAATCCTTAAATGTTGATACAAAAATAATTGACGTGAAAAAGAAAAGTGTTTTACCCCCGGCTTCAGCTCATGGAAGAGGGGTCGTTAATCTTGGTTCTATTATTGAGCAGTTAAAAGTAGGAATTCTTGGCAGTGTGGGTTTGGTGCAAAAGATAGCCAGGGTTGAAATTCAAGGCAACCAGAAGATAAATTCTTCAGCCATCGTTACGAAAATAAAAAGTAAGCAAGGCGGAATTTTTTCCGAATCGGATGTAGCCGCGGATATTAAAACCATCTTCAAAATGGGCTTTTTCCTGGACGTCACCGTCGAGACGGCATCTTCGCCTGAAGGTAAAATTGTTACATTTATTGTACGGGAAAAGGGGCTTATTTCCGACATCAACATTACCGGCAATAAAGCGTTAAGTAACGATGAAATTCAGGAAGTTTTAACGATTAAAAAAAGGCAAAATCTTAATCAGGAACAAATCAAAACCGACATTGAAAAGATAAAAGCGCTGTATGACAATAAGGGTTATTATAATGCGGAAATAACAGACAAGGTTGAACCCGACGGAGACAAAGATTTTCGTGTTATTTTGGATATCAAAGAAAATAAAAAGCTTTATGTACGGTCGATTGCCTTTGAAGGAAATGAAGCATTCAATTCAAAGGAATTGAAAAAAATGATGAGCACATCCGAAAAAGGACTCTTTTCTTTCATTACCGATTCCGGTTTGTTAAAGCGAGACCAACTGAAACAGGACGTTGGAAAAATAAACGCTTATTATCTCAATAATGGCTTTATTAATTCTCAGGTCGGCGAACCGGAAATAACGACCGATAAAAAAGGAATCTATGTAAAAATAAACATTAAAGAAGGAAAAAAATTCAAAATAGACCAAGTAGACATTTCCGGAGATTTGCTGGAAAAACCAAAAGAAGAGCTGTTAAAATCGCTGAAAGTTAAAAGAGGCGATAATTACAACAGGGAGGCCATTATTAAAGATTTGGATCTTCTGACGCAAGCCTGTAATGATGAAGGTTACGCCAACGCTGGTATTAATCCCAGGATAAACACCCGAGAAGGGGAGCAACTGGTTGACGTGGATTTTCAAATCAATAAGGGTGATCCCGTTTATATCAATCATATTAATATTATCGGCAATAATATAACACGGGACAAGGTTATCCGGCGTCAATTGGACGTGACAGAAAGCGACCTCTATTCCAGCAGTAAATTGAGAAGCAGCTATGCTAAACTTAACAGGTTACGGTATTTTGAGGAGGTTGATTTTCAAACAGAGAAAGGACCTGATAATAATACAATGGATGTCAATATCCGGGTCAAGGAACGAAGTACCGGCATGTTTATGATTGGCGCCGGCTATAGCGCTTCCGATAAATTCGTCGGTATGGCGCAGATTACTCAGATGAACTTCTTGGGTTTTGGCCAGATTTTAAGTTTGAAAGCATCGTTGGGTTCCTCAATCACTAATTATGATCTTTCCTTTACCGAACCATGGCTTTTTAATTTGCCGCTCTGGTGCAAGGCAGATGTCTGGAATTATCAAAAGCAATACGATTATTATACGTTGAATTCGCAAGGAGCCGGTCTTACGATGGGATATCCTTTGTTTGAAAAGGTCGTGGGCTATTTGGGTTATAAATTTTATATCGATGATATCCGAGATATTTCTAAGGCGGCTTCCGATTATATTCAAGACCAGGAGGGTGAAACATCAACCAGCGCTGTAACATTATCTTTGATTCGCGATACAACGGATGATTATATGTTCCCTTCTAAAGGAACCAAAGCGAATCTTTCCGTTACCAATGCGGGCGGTCCGCTGGGAGGCGATGCATACTACACCCAGTATGGGGCAAGTTTATTCAATTACTTCCCTCTTCCTCTGGATGTTGTTTTTGCCGCTAAAGGTAGAATCGGATATATTCAGGGGCATGATGAAGTAAAAATCAAAGGCGAGATGGAAGAAGTAATTCCTTTATCCAATAGATATGTTCTGGGCGGCATCAATTCTCTGCGGGGATTTCGTTATATCGGACCGACCAACGGAGGAACTTCCGATGTTGTAGGCGGCACCAATATGGTGGTCTTTAATTTTGAACTGATTTTCCCCTTTATTAAGGATTCGGGCATGAAGCTGGTCGTTTTCTATGACGCCGGCAACTCCTGGGACAAGAAGTATGATTTTGGTGACTTACGGCAATCTTATGGCGCCGGCATCCGCTGGTATTCACCGATCGGGCCTTTAAGACTGGAATATGGCCGTATCATCGACCGAGGGGAATTACAAGATGATTCTGACGGACGTTGGGAATTTACCATTGGGATGCCAATGTAAAAAGAAAAAATAATGCAATATCAAAGAGGAGAATTGTAAATGAAAAAAAATATTTATCTGATGACGATGGTTACATTGTTTGTTTTTGTCTGGAGTGTAAGTTCTCTGGCCGTTGATAAAATTGGTTTTATTAACTTAAGAGACATCATACAGGGCTCCAACGCGGGGAAAAAGGCTACGGATGATTTTACCAAATTTATGGAAAAAGAAAAACAGGAAATCCAAGCATTGGAAAAAGAGTTGAAGAAGATGAAAGACGACCTGGAAAAGCAAGGCTCTATCATGACTGCGAAAACGCGGAGCGAAAAAGAAGCCGCATATCAAAAGAAAATGAGAGATTACCAGTTGCAGGTCAATGATTCCAACGAAGAACTTCAAAGACGCGATCAGGAAATGATGCAAAAACTGATACCTGAAATACTTAAAATTGTCCGGTCTATTGCCGAAAAAGAAAAATATACCCTGGTGATTGATGTGGCGACCATGACTCCTCCTTATTATGCGAAAGAAAATGATTTCAGCAAAAGGGTGATCGAGGAATTCAATAAATCTAAATAACAGGGAAATATTTGCTCAATGAAAATGACGCTTGCGGAGATAGCCGTATTTCTTGGCGGTGCCGTCATCGGGTCGGATGATATTATGATAAGCAATATACGACCCATTGAAGAGGCGAATCAGGGGGATCTTACCTTTGTTGCCAATAAGAAATATTTAAAAAAACTAAAAGACACAAAAGCGTCAGCCATTCTTGTTTCCCGGCCGACAGTGCCGGAAGGGAAAAACTTAATTGTTGTTCCCGATCCTTATGTGGCATTGGCAAAATTACTGGCGCTGTTTTATCCTTTAGATCATGGCCATAGCGGTATCAGTCCTGATGCTTATATTGAAGACGGCGCTATGGTGTCGTCTGAAGCCATAATTTTTCCCCGAGCTTTTATTTCCAAAGGAGCAAAAATCGGCAGCGGAACTGTTGTTTATCCCGGTGTTTTCATCGGCAGGGACGTCTCCATTGGACAAAATTCAACACTATATGCCAATGTCACTGTTTATCACTCCTGCATTATCGGTGATCGGGTGATTTTGCATTCCGGAGTGGTGGTCGGCGCCGATGGATTTGGCTTTGCCTCTTCGGGCAGGGAAAATATTAAAATTCCACAAGTCGGTTTTGTGCAAATTGATGAAGATGCGGAGATTGGCGCCAACACAACGATTGATAGAGCTACGCTGGGGAAAACCTGGATTCAGCGAAATGTAAAAATAGATAATCTCGTTCAGATTGCCCATAATGTTATTATCGGTGAAAATTCGGTCATTGTTGCCCAGGTCGGCATTTCCGGAAGCACGAAACTGGGTAAAAATGTCATGGTGGGCGGACAGGCAGGGATGGTCGGTCATATTAATATTGGAGATCATGTAATGATTGCAGCCGGTTCAGGTATTCACAAAGATATCAAACCGGGTGAGGTTGTTGCCGGAGCCATGCAAATGCCTTATAAGGAGTGGTTGCAGGTGGAGGCTTGCCACTCAAAGCTCCCCGAGATGAGATCTACTTTAAGGGATCTTGTAAATAAAGTCGGTGATCTTGAGAAAAAAATTCAGCAAAAGGTTAAATAAATGAAAATTCATCCCACAGCGATTATTGCTTCTGATGCGCAACTGGAAGAAGGCGTTGAAATCGGTCCGTACGCGATCATCGGCGCTGATGTTAAGATTGGGAAAAATACTGTCATCGGTCCGCATACGGTTATAGATAATTTTACTCATATTGGTAAAAAGTGCCATATATTTCAGTTTTGCTCCATCGGTGCGCCACCTCAGGATCTGAAATTCGGAGGAGAAAAGACCCGGGTGATTATCGGCAATTTCAATACGATCAGAGAATTTGTTACGATTCACCGATCGACCACAGCCGATATCGGCATGACCATTATGGGTGATCACAACCTGATTATGGCGTATGCCCACGTTGCTCACAATTGTAAACTGGGTAGTCATATCGTCATGGCCAATGCGGCGACACTGGCAGGACATGTGCTTGTTGAAGATTACGCCATTATCAGCGGTTTGACAGGAGTGCATCAATTCTGTCGTGTTGGCGCACACTGCATGATTGGAGGCTGCTCCGCCGCGGTTAAAGATGTTCCTCCGTATACCATCGCCCAGGGAAACCATGCCAAACTTTTTGGTTTGAATTTGATCGGGTTGAAAAGAAGAGGATTTTCTGACAAGACGATTAAAGCCATCAGTGAAGCCTACCGCATTATTTTCCGTTCCAAATTGCGCCTGAAAGATGCGATAAAAAAAGCAGAACCAAAAGTGGAAGATGTGCCGGAAGCCAAACATTTCGTAAAATTTATTAAAGAAGCAGAAAGGGGCATTTGCCGCTAATTTATCAGGACATGAAAAGAAAGAAAATAAAAGTCGGTGTCGTCGGAATCGGCCATTTAGGCAATTATCATTTACAGAAATATCAGAAAATAGAATCCAGTGAAATCATTGCCGTGGCGGATATGTTTCCTGATCGTGCCCAAAAAGCGGCAAACCTGTATCAATGTTCTTATTTTGAAGATTATCGAGCGATGATTGGCAAAGTGGATGCGGTGAGCATTGCCGTTCCCACAAGTGATCATTATAAAGTTGCCAGGGATTTTCTAACGGCGGGCGTGGATGTTCTGATAGAAAAGCCCATTTGTGCAACGTTGGACGAAGCTGATGATTTGATCAGTCTTGCTGAAAAAAAGAAGCTTGTTTTGCAAGTCGGTTTTGTCGAAAGATTCAATCCCGC
>DJVN01000299.1:0-17451 GCA_002441205.1 Syntrophaceae bacterium UBA6255
AATTTATCTCAAGGATATTAAGCAGGGAGATAAGGTGGCTTCCACCTTTTTAGCATCTGAAAAGAATATGGCCTTTTCTATAAAAGGGTCCCCTTATTTGAACGTCCGCCTAAAGGATAAAACCGGCGAACTCGATGGTAAGGTATGGGACAACGCTGTTGAATTAGACAAAGAATTTAAAAAAGGCGATGTCATTTATATTGAAGGGAAAGCCGCCAATTATAAAAATTTGATTCAAATATCAGTTATCAACGTAAAAAAAATCCCCTGGGAAGAGGTCGATTCCGCCGATTATTTGCCTGCTGTAAAAGCCGACGTCAAAGCAATGTTCAACGAATTGCTTGGCTATATAGAAAAAGTTGACGATCCATATTTAAAAGCTCTGCTTAATGCTTTTTTTCAGGAAGAAGAAACTTCTTCTCTCTTCCAGAGAGCTCCGGCGGCCAAAGGTTTTCATCATATTTATCTGGGTGGGCTCCTGGAACACACTCTTTCGGTCGTTCGCCTTTTAGAAAAAGTTGCCGATCATTATCCGGTTCTTAATAAAGATATGCTTATTGCCGGAGGCATTCTGCATGATATCGGCAAAATCTACGAATTCTCCTACAACAACATCATTGATTACAGCGATGAGGGAAGATTAATCGGCCACATTGTCATGGGTGTGGAAATGATTAACAAGAAAATTTCCTCTATCGACGATTTTCCTTCACATCTGGCTCTGGAATTGCGGCACATCATTCTCAGCCACCACGGCGAATTTGAATTCGGATCTCCTAAACGTCCGAAAACACTGGAAGCTTTGGTTGTTCATTATATTGATGATCTGGATGCAAAATTTAATGCTTTTCATACCTTTATGGCTGATTCCGCCAACAATGATTCCGATTGGACTGGCTACAATCGTTTCCTGGAACGCTTCCTTTACAAGACAAAGATTGCTGAACCGAATATTCCCGATTATTAATAAAAATTAGACTTGCTTTTTTGAAGAAAAAAAGCATATGAAAGACGCTCCGCAAGACAACTGAATAATAAAAAACTATTAATTGATTCGCGATAGTTAACAAAATCATTTTAAGAGGGGGTATAATTTAGTTATGGCTTACAGAATGGACACTTTATGCGGTATATTTCATAACCAGGCATTACGTTATGGAGACCAGGTTGAGCTTCTTCGGGCGAAGTTCGATAAGAATGGCGACCCCAGCAGCCAGTGGCACTCACGAACATGGAAAGATACTCGTGATGAAGCTATAGGCCTTGCCAAAGGCTTGATGGTTTTGGGATTAAATAAAGGCGATCGGGCAGTCATTTTTTCGGAAAGTAGACCAAGATGGGTAATCGCCGACCAGGCTATTCAGGCCTGCGGAGCCATTGGCGTTCCTCTTTATCCCACGTTAACCTTGGAAGAACTGGGGTATATGACAGATGATAGCGGGTCCAAAATTGTTATTGCCTCTAATCAGGATAGAGGAGAAATGGCCCTCAAAGCGAAAGCGCAGGGCGTGCCCATCGAAAAAATTATAGTCATGTGTTCGTGGGACGGTGCAAAACCGGAAGGTGTTTATACTTTTGAAGATGTAATAGCCCTGGGGAAAGACAAGATAAGCGACCAGGACGTGGAAAATAAAATAAACGCAGTCGTACCCGAAGATGTCGCTTCCATAATATATACGTCAGGAACCACGGGTAAACAAAAGGGCGCCATCCTCACCCAGAAAAACTGGGTGGCCAATCTTCATCAGGCTTCCAATTCCACGCTGATGCGCCGTCAGCGGGAAATGGGGAAAATTCATCCGACTCATCTTGTTCATCTGCCCATGTGTCACGTTTTTGGCAGAACAAGCGATTACCACGTTGGAGCTCTCGTACAGGGAAGCATTCTTGTTTTCGCGGAAAGTTTTGAAAAAATCCCCAAAAACCTTCAGGAAATCAGACCTAATGCCGTTATCAGCATTCCCCGTTTATGGGAAAAAATTTATGACACGACAAAATCAATCGTCTCCCGTCAGAATAAAACAACCCAATCAATTTTCAACTGGGCAATGAAACTGGGCGAAAAATATTCACATGCCATGGAAACAGCCACAAGAATGAATCAAATTGATTTGCTTCAATTCGCCCTGGCCAATGTTCTGGTGTTCAATAAAATCAAAAAGACAGCCGGTCTCGACCGAGTTGTGCTCGGTGTATCAGGTGGCGGCAAACTTTCCAAAGATGTTTGCGTGTTTATCCGTTCGCTCGGCATTCAACTCAGCGAAGGCTATGGACTAACGGAAACATCGCCGGTCATCAACTTCAACGAACCGGAATTCAACGCCAGTTTTGATCCTGCCAAAGCCAACTGGTTCCAGAAAAAAATGATCGATTTGACAGTGGATCTGATGGTTACCAAACAAGCGGAAGGATTGTCACCTTATACCAATCCAATCCGTTCCTTGGGTCTTTCTCTGGCTTATAATACGGTCGCTCACAAACTACAGATAAAGCCTGGCACTGTGGGTAAACCGGCTCTCTGGACAGAAGAAAAAATCGCTGAAGACGGCGAAATTCTTGTCAAAGGTCCTCAGGTATTCAAAGGATATTGGAATATGCCTGAAGCAACAAAAGATGCCTTCACCGAAGACGGATGGTTCAAGACAGGCGATATCGGCGAATTTGATAAGGATGGGTTCCTTTTGATTACGGATCGCAAGAAAGAACTGTTTGTCACTTCCGGTGGCAAGAATATCGCACCTCATCCCATTGAGCTGGCCATTACAGGAAAGCCTTACATCGATCAGGCCTGCCTTCTCGGTGATGCAAGAAAATATATTTGCGCGCTGATCGTTCCTGATTTCCCGGAACTTCACCGTTATTCCAAACATAATGGAATTCCGGCTTGTTCCGATAAAGACCTTATTGAAAACGAACAGATTAAAGCCCTGATCCAAAAACAGGTGGATGAAGTCAACGAAACCCTTCCGCGTTATGAACAGATCAAATACTATAAGGTGCTGGATAAATCTTTTAGTGTAGAATCGGGTGAACTGACACCGACGTTGAAACTCAAACGCAGAATCGTTTTTGAAAAATATAAAGATGAAATCGAAAGCATGTATCAAAATTAAATAAAGGATTAAACTTCAACCGATTTAAAATCGGATAATCTGCACAAAACGAAGAGAGGCGTGTTCATTCAGAACGCGCCTCTTTATTTTTCAGGACTGCGGGATCTATCTAACGTATGATTCCTGAGAAGTAAGCCCCTTTTTTAAGTAACAAGAAACGTCCATGCGCATGAAAAATGATTTTTGAGCAAAGGCTCTTGATCATTTTTAAAAGAGTCTCCCCTGTGTACATAAACCACTGAAAAACACTTTTGAAAAATGCAAAATGGGCATTGGCCCATCTCTTGACATTACACGCGATCAGTTTGCAGGACACGGCAAAGAGGACTTTAACTGCCCTGCGGACACGGAGCTTGCCGATTCCATGAGATCGCTTTAACTCAGAGTTAGTGGCCTCGATTCCCGCACGGATTTTATAACGCTCTTTCCACTGAGGCGTTTGTTGATCGGCATACATCTGATCTCTCAATCGCAGTTCTGCGGTGACCTCCAATCGGAAGTCACCGACCGTGTCCCGCGCCTGGCAGCCGCGCTCGCGATGGTTGGGCGCGCGAACAGGACATTGGTCCAACATGGTACATGAGCGGCAGATATTGCCGTCAAAGATGGCATGAAGCGAGTGGCCGGTTGTATTATGAGCGCTGAGAACGCGGTGATCTGTCGGGCTGTGCCCCATCGGACATTGAGTAACACGGCCACTTGAATCAAATTGGAACCGATCTCTTCCAACGACATCGTCTGCAAGAGGACCCCGGTTGACCGGCGACATAAATTCAATTTGCTGTTCGGTGATTTTCAAGGCGGAAGGAACAGAGGGATATCCGCCATCAGCAAAAAGCGTTTCCGGTTTGATCCCCGCTTCGCTGAGACGTTCGATGACGGGAAGGGCTTTGCCGATATCCGAACGGCCCGCGCCATGGACTTCATAGTCGGTAATGATTTCCGGCTTGTCGGGATTATTGCAGGTCTCGGCGATGTGAAGGCTGTATCCCGCGCCTTTGTGCCCGTAAGATACGTCAGGATCATAGGGCGATTGGAGGGTTATTCCTTCCGACTTCTTCTTAACCGTGATCTTGTAAGTTGTATTTGAATCGATGTCTTCGTTTGGCTCTTTCTCATATTCGCACTGCTCGGAAAACAGGCGGGTAAGCAACTGGTAAGGCTCTGTACTTTCGACGACCTCATCTTTTTCAAAGGTGACGATCAGGGCATGGACATACCGGGCCAGTTCTTCCAGCTTTACTTTCTGCTCCGCTGGACCCAAGCCGAACCAGCCTTCGGATTCGGTGGTATGCCATTTCCGAATGTCTTCGGGAACGATCGACAACTGATCTCCGTTGAGGCTTTTCAGGAATACGTCGAGGGTATCGGAAAACAGCGCCATTCTCCCGCGTATACGGATGTTGGAGATGATGTGTGTTGAATCGAGTCTCTGATCCTTTGTGGAGACTTCCAGCTTTTTAAGCGCTGAATCTCTGATGGTGTCAAAGACGTTTCGTACCAGTTTCATCTCCGGGTCTTTAGCTGCCAGGCGGCGGCGAAACTCCACCAGGGAACGGCGGGAAAGATAATCGTCATCTTCGTTGATATCCAACGCATAGCGCCAGCGAATATCGAAACTGAATTCGTCCAGGGCTTCTTGATCGCTCATATTGTTTGATTCTTGCAGCAGACACAGCCCCAGCAGGCGCGCAACACTGAAACTGGGACGACCGGTCTGACCATACAGAAATGCGTATTGATCTTCTTGCCTGAATAGAATGGGAAGAATTTCAACTTTAAAAAAGTGCGCCCATGATGATTTTAAACGTTTACATAGACTGCCGGATAGTTGCGTGTCTACACCAAATAACATCTGTTGGGGGTTCGTTCGTTTATACATGGTCTCTTCTATATCACTGTCAAGGCTATGGCAAGAGTTACTTCTCAGGAATCACGTATAAGTTTTTCCATGTGCATGTAGGATATGGAATGGTTATATTTTTCTGTCTTATAAGACTTGTATCCTAATTGATTATACAAATATAGGTTTCGGGAATCACGAGCGCCGGTAAATAATTCATATCTTTTTACGACATTCCTAAATCGATATTCTATCGCATTCATTAAAGCCTTACCGATTCCCTGATTTTGAAACTCCGGAAGAACGATTAATCTACTAATGAAACAAGTATCGTTATCATTATAGGCCCGAACTGAACCAACGACGGTGTTTAATATCGAAGCTTTTAAAATAGTACAATTAATAAATTCATCCTCTAGACTTTCCATTGTCTGTTCTATCTGAGGCATCGACTCCAAGTTAAAAGCTTTGGCTACCTCCCCAAAAGCTTTCTTTTGTATATCAAGAATAATGGTTAAATCTTCTTTTATTACTTTGGTAATGATGACATCGTTCATATAAAATAATTGTACAGATTACTGGAAAAATAATCCCGGCATCGTTGAACTTTAAAAGTTACGTAAGATTGATATTCATTTTCCTTTAAAATCCGGTTTTCTTTTTTCCATAAAGGCAACAAAGGCTTCCTTCAGGTCATCTGTCGTCAGCAAAAACATGTTTTTTTGTATGGCCAGATCCATACCTTCGCTGACGCTTGTACTCCTGCTGAAATTAAGAACCTCCTTCGTGCACTCAATGGCCAGCGGAGCGTTTTCTGTGATTTGTCGAGCCATCTCACGGGCAGCTTCATAAAGAGCTGCCTGATCAGCATAGACATGATTGACCAGCCCCATTTTCTCAACCTGTTGAGCATTGTAAAAAGCTACGGTAAAAGCTATTTCCCGGGCATATCCCTGTCCGATAATGAGAGGAAGGCGCTGCAATGCGCCCATATCGGCACACAAGCCGATTTTCGGTTCTTTTAAACAGAACGTCGCATCCTGAGTACAGAGGCGCATATCGCAGGCGGCAATAATATGAAATCCGGCGCCAATGCACTGACCATGCACCGCGGCAATGACCGGTTTTGGACATTCTTCGATGGCATTGCAGCAATCAAACAACGGCTGTGATTTTTTTATCATATCGAAAGGCGCTCTGGTTGTTCCCGTAAAATTTCCGGCGGCATCCTTTAAATCCAGACCGGCGCAGAAAATTCTCGCCTTGCTCTTCAGGATGACAGCCCTGACGTCATCCATGGCGCTCAATTTTCTGAACACATCTGTAATTTCTGACGCAAGTTCCAAACTGACGGCGTTTAAACTTTTCTCTCTGGTCATGGTTACCGTCGCAATGCTTTCTTTGATCTCCAACTCAATATATTTATAAGTCATAACCTTCTCCCTTACTTTTTATATAAAGAATTCTTGGCGATGTACTGCCGAACTTTATCCGTTGTAAGATACTTGATGGATTTCCCTTCTTTAACCATTTCTCTCATTTGCGAAGACGAAATATCCAAAAAGGTAGTATGACGAAAATATATTTTATGACCGGTGGGGCCCTTGAATCCATCCATTGTTTCATCATAGATAAATTGCGCGGCAAATTTTTTCGGCAGAATTTCGTTGAGTCTCATATCGTCATAACCGGGGCGGGTCATTACGGCAAAGTTACACAAAAGAAGAAGTCTTTCCCAGTCTTTCCATGTCGTAACCGCCTGAAAAGCATCCTGTCCTACAATAAAATAAAGCTCAAGGTCTTCCATGTATTTATTGAGAATATAATCGACCGTTTCAACCGAATATGATTTACCCGCGCGTAATTTCTCCACTTCAGAAAAAGAGAAATTGACATTATCTTCGATGGCCAGACGAATCATCTGTTCGCGATGGTTGAAAGAAGTGATTTCCGCCTCCAGTTTGTGCGGCGGCCTTGATGACGGCACAAAAATAATACGGTTAAGATTGAAAATTTCCAGCATTTCTTCGGCACCGCGCAAATGTCCGAAATGAATCGGATCAAACGTTCCGCCTAAAAGTCCCCACCTCATGTTCTCACCTGTCCGTTACCGTAAATAATAAATTTTGTAGTTGTTAGCTCTTCCAAACCCATCGGACCGAAAGCATGCAGTTTCGTCGTGGAAATGCCGATCTCGGCGCCCAAACCCAGTTCAAAACCATCGCTGAAACGCGTGGACGCGTTGACCACGACGGTGGATGAATTGACTTCATTTAAAAAACGCTGGGAGTTGGCATAATCATCAGTGATGATTGATTCTGTATGCAAGGAGCCATATTTTTCGATATGAGCAATCGCCGCATCGATGTCCTCGACAACTTTAACAGCCAAAATGAGATCAAGATACTCCGCGTACCAGTCCGCCTCAGCGGCTTTTTCAATTTTTTTCAAAATTAACTTTGTTTTTTCACATCCTCTGATCACGACGCCGGCTTTCTTTAATTTATTGGCCACCAGCGGCAGAAATTTACCGGCGACATCTTTATGCACCAGCAGAGTTTCCAGGGCATTGCATACTCCCGGACGCTGAGTTTTGGCATTAAGACAAATATCAACGGCCATCTCCATATTGGCGCTCGCATCCACAAAGACGTGACAAACCCCCTTGTAGTGCTTTATGACCGGTATCTTTGATTGAGCAACCACGGCGCGGATCAACTCCTCCCCGCCACGGGGAATGATCAAATCGATATGTTCTTCCATCTGCAGCATTTCGGATACGGCTTCGCGGTCGGTAACTGGAATTACCTGAATCGCGTTTACAGGGATGGATGTCTCCCTTAACACCTTCTGCAGAACGGAAGCTATCGCCAGATTGGACTTGATTGATTCGGAGCCACCCCTCAAAATCACGGCGTTGCCCGATTTAAGGCACAGAGCCGCAGCATCAACAGTAACATTAGGACGTGATTCGTAAATAATGCCGATTACTCCCAGGGGAATCCGCATTTTGCCAACCATAAGGCCATTGGGTCTTCGCCACATGGAAATGACTTTGCCAATAGGATCAGGCAAGGCAGCAACTTCTCTTAACCCTTTGGCCATCTGTTCAATGGTGGATTGTTTTAAAGTCAAACGGTCCAGCATCGCTTTGGAAATGCCTGATTTTTTGGCATTCACCACATCTTTGGAATTTTCCGTCAGAAGCATCGCGCTGTTTCTTTCCAACCCTTCCGCCATGCGCAAAAGAGCTTTGTTTTTTTCTATCTCGGTTATGCGCGCGAGTTTTCGCGCCGCCATCGCCGCATCCTGGGCTATTTGCTGAATAGATTTATTGATATACACAATGAAATCCTCACTAATAAACTTCTTGCATTTTTTTTTATATTATTGATAAAAACTGCCCCACTTAAAGAAGTATAACTTAAAAATAATTAGATATACGATTTTCAATTTACAAGACAAAAGTTAACGTGTCAAGGCCTTTGCCCGGACTGATATTATGAGTAGAATACGAATTAAAGCCGGCAAGAAAATTTATCAAATCATCAAGGACGGTGGTTTTAATTTCGACTCTGTCTCGACCTACTTCGGGCCAGCGGTGGGACCGCGCTGGCTTATTGCCAGCGGATTTGATTTGACGCTCCTTAAGAAAGCATTGCTGGGACGCAAAAGACCTGTCCAGTTGGTCGGCTCATCCGCGGGCGCGTTTCGTTTTGCCGCCTGGCTGCAACCAGAAGCAATAAAATCATATCAAATACTGCTGGATACTTATATAAATGTAACCTACACAAAAGAAGATACGCCGCGAACATCGCTCATAAAAATTACCAATATTGTCAATGCCTATCTGGAAGACGACGCACTTCCGTTCGCTATGGCCAATAAAAAATATCGCCTGGTTGTAATAACCGCAAGGGTGCGTGGTCTGGTCGCGTCTGAAAGCCACTGGATACAGAAAACAGGACTGTTAGCATGTTTTATATGCAATTACTTCAGTCGTAATAATATTTATAAATTTGCTGAGCGAGTTATTTTTTATAACGCTTCCAAGCCGCCGGCATTTTGTTTGAAGCCATATTTCCGGGGAAACTACGTTCAATTAAACGAAGTTAATTTTAAATACGCGGTGCTGGCGTCGGGTGCCATCCCGCTCGTCATTGAAGGTGTGCGTGATATTTACGGCGCTCCCCGCGGTGTTTATCGCGATGGCGGGCTTATCGACTATCACCTCACGCACCAGTTTGCTGCCAAAGAGAATGAAATAGTACTTTTCTTTCATCATCAGGAAAAAATAGTCCCGGATTGGCTGGATAAACAAGTCAAGCACCGCGTACCGGAAGCGCATGCCTTAAATAATGTTTTAATGGTTTTCCCCTCGCAAGGCTTTATCGAAAGTCTTCCCGGCGGGAAAGTTCCTGACAGAACCGATCTCGTCACTTTCATTGATGATCAGGCAACAAGGATCAACAACTGGCGTAAAGCCGTGGAATTATCCGCGCCGCTGGGAGAAGATTTTCTGGAATTAGTGGAAAGCGGTAAGATTCGCGACGTCGTTGAGCAACTTTAAGACCCTTCCATTAAATTTTATGTAATGAGTTAAAGTGAATAATAACGAAAATATTTCCCGACTGAAAGAAATTTTAAAAGACTGCGTTCTTTGTCCGCGTAAATGTCATGTTGACCGAACTCGCGGTGAACTGGGCTACTGCCGACTGCCCGCAAAGATTATGATGGATTGCGCGCTGGCGCATCATGGAGAAGAACCGCCTCTTTCGGGAAGCAACGGCGCCGGCACGATTTTTCTTTTATCATGCAATTTAGGCTGCATCTATTGTCAGAATTATCAAATTTCTCACAGTGTTGTAGGTCAAGAACTTAGCTCCAGACAATTGGCCGATGTCATGCTCGATTTGCAAAAACGACAATGCCACAACGTTGAACCGGTCACCCCCACGTCGCATACACCGCTGATTATGGAAGCTCTATGCATGGCTCGCGCGCACGGACTAACGGCACCGTTTGTCTATAACTGCGGCGGATATGAAGATTCCGAAATCATCAAACTGCTTGATGGCATGGTGGAAATTTATCTACCGGATTTTAAATATGGATTGGAAGAAGACGGCATCATGTTTTCTTCCGCGCCGGAATATCCGCGTTTCGCGTTGGATTCCATCAAAGAAATGATAAAACAGGTTGGGGATGGTTTGGAGCTGCGAAATGGTGTCGCCCAAAAAGGAATCATTATTCGTCACTTGGTTTTACCCGGTAGAACAGAAAATTCCAAAGAGGTTTTGAAACTGCTTAAAAAAGAAATTTCCACAAATGTTTTCTTAAGCCTGATGTCTCAATACACACCGATTGCCAAAGTACGCAATCATCCGATTTTAAAACGCAGAATTACCAAAAACGAATATGAACAAGTCACGGATTATGCACTGAAATTAGGTTTCAATAATGTCTTTGTTCAGGAAGTCAACGGCTATGAGTTAACACCCGATTTTGACAGGGATAATCCTTTTGATGAAGGAAGATAATATGATGAAAAACGATTTACAGAAAATTTACAACCGTTTTGCGAAAACGTACGACAAGAATCGCGGCCTGTTCGACATGACGGAAGTGATAAATGATTTTTACAGAAGACTGTCGGTTCATTCTGGCCATCTTCTTGATCTGGGATGCGGGGCGGGAGAACCTTTTCCCGCTTTTTTTATACAAAATGGCTGGCAGGTGACCGGTGTGGATTTTTCCGCTAAAATGTTGGAACTGGCCCGTCATTATCAGCCGAAAATGAAAACGATATTGGCCGATATTCGTGAGATTGAACTTCCCCATGAACAGTTTGAAGCGATAACGTCAATTTACTGTCTTTTCCACATTGAGCATGAAAAACACGAGGAGATTTTCCGCAAAATTTATCGATGGCTTAAACCGGGGGGTCTCGCTCTTTTCACTTATGCCACCAATGAGTATACCGGAGCGGATATTTTTAACGGATATAAGGACTTCATGAATGAGCAATTATTTTACAGCCACACTACGCCTGAAAAATTAACTGCAATATTAGAATCAGCAGGATTTAAAATAGAATCATTCCAATATCGCAATATAGGAGGAGAAACTTTTCTGTGGGTGACTATGGCAAGGCCATGAGTTTTATGATCAGGGAACCTCAAAAGTCTGAACTCCGTCAGGCGGTTTAAACTGGAATTTTTTGTGGGAAATGCCCGTATTGATGGAAATATTGGAAAACTTTAATGTTGTGGAATTTCCCATAGCATCATCAAAGCTTAGCTGTAAAATATAAAAATTATTTTTGTCGATTGTCAATCTCACCGAATCACAAGATGCCATCTTCTCCCGGGGCATTAAAATGAGTAAATAATTCCCATCTTGATCCAAAGCCCTGGGCTGGGCATACTTGATGACAAAGTCGTTATTTATTTTTCCCGTCCCGCTAAAAAAATTAATTAATAACTTGGATTGAAAAATACTTTCCGACCTCTGCCTGTAGGCAGCTTTTTCTTCAGAAAGATAAAGCCAGGCCGTCTGACTGTTAATCACCAGTTTTTTACCCTTAGGTTTGGCATAATTCCAGGACATGTTCTTCGGATTCTTGAAGAAAACCCTGCCCTCTTCCCTTTCCGTCTTCTTGATTGACTTGAGAGTTGTCTCCTGAATAAAATCAGCCTGCAGATCTTTTGTCTGCTCATAAGCAACCTGAAGTTTTTGCACAATGTCGCCAACGGGTGGAATTTCTTCAGAGAAAACTAAACGCGGCAGAGCAATCCACGCTAAAATAAGACAAAGAGCAATGCCAGTCAGTGTAAATAGCTTATTTATTTTGGAAAAAAGTTTTATCATTTTCTATAAAAATCGGGGCGCCAAGTGGCACATTTTTTTCTAAGAAGTTTATATCTTTTATAAGCCATGTAATATAAGTAACGATGATAAAAGGCCATATTAATAAGTTATTGATTATATTGATATTTTTATTTGCACAAACCTTGTGCAATTTGGTGTAAAATCGTAACAATTACGCACTTACAAAGTTTATCAACAAAGTTATCAACAGCCATTTCCACAGTCTTGTGGAATACAAATTCAAATACCCGTACGAAAGGAGATTTTTAAAATTTTTCTTTTTTTTGTGAGACTCAAATTTCAAAAACGAATACCCTAAATACCCTGAAGGGCAACATGGGAACACTATAGGTGTATTGAAATTTGTAAGTCAAACAATCCCGCCATAAGCGGTGGATATAATATCCCGTCCTTTGGGGCGGAATTAGGGTCCAGGGCTTGCCCTAGAATTCATACCCGTGATTTTTTCTTTCCGTCGAATATTTTTACGCGCCAGCCGAAAGGATCTTCCGCCAGACCATACTGGATATTCAATATTTCATTGTATAGTTTTTCAGCCAATGGTCCGGTCTTTCCCCCGTTTATTGAATATTCCTTATCACGAAAATAAATGTGTCCAACGGGCGAAACGATTGCCGCCGTTCCCGAAGCAAACGCTTCTTTTAAAGAACCATTTTGCGAGGCTGTTATGACCTCTTCAATGGATATCGGTCTTTCCACAACTTTTGTTCCCAAATGTCTGGCCAGAGTAAGAACCGAATTTCGCGTAACACCCGGTAAAATCGATCCGGCCAAAGGAGGTGTGATTAATTCGTCACCCATGACAAAAAAGATATTGCTGGTGCCGACTTCTTCCACGTATTTCTTTTCGGCGGCATCCAGCCAGAGAACCTGCGTGTACCCCATATTCGTCGCAATTCTACTGGCGTAAAGGCTCGCTGCATAATTACCGGCGGCCTTGACATGACCGATCCCCCCGCGCACCGCGCGAACATATTCCTCTGAAACAAACATTTTTGTGGGAGAAAATCCCTGCGGATAATAAGCGCCAACCGGGCCCACAACGATGAAGAACAGATATTGGCTCGACGGATGCACTCCCAATGCCGCTTCCGTCGCAATCATGGTCGGACGGATGTACATGGATGTTCCCGCTCCGTGAGGAATCCAGCTTTTTTCCAAAAGAACCAGTTTTTTCATTCCTTCCATAAAGAGATTTTCGTCAATACGAGCCATGCAGAGTCTTTCGGCGGACAAATTCATTCTTTTAATATTTTCCGTCGGCCGGAAAAGATATATTTCATTTTGGGGACCACGATAAGCCTTGAGACCTTCAAAAATCTCCTGCCCATAATGCAGACACATGGCGGTGGGATCCAGTTTTAAATCATGGAAAGGCTCGATGACAGCGTCATGCCATCCCTTCCCCTCTTTGTATTTCATGGTGAACATGTGGTCGGTGAATATCTTGCCGAAACCAAGTTTTGATTCGTCGGTCGGCTTGGATTTTCTTTTTTTCAGCGGTGCTTTTTTAATTTTAATTTCCATAAATGCCTCTTTCCCCAGGCTGCTGCCTCGTCCATACTTTTTATTTGGAAGTCGGTCTGGTATTAAAAATTTTTTTTGACATAACACTAAATTAAATTTCTATCAAGACTTCGGTACTGAATTGCTTCAGCAACGTGAGATGTTTTGATTGATTCATTATTCTCCAAATCGGCAATCGTGCGGGATACCTTCAATATCCGGTTAACCGCGCGGGCGCTTAATCCAAGTTTTTCAATGGCCATCTCAATCAGTTTATGCGCTTCTTCATCAATCTCGCAAAATTTACGAATTTGTTTCTCTGTCATCCGGGCGTTACAAAGAACACCGTTAGAGCCAAAACGTTTCTTCTGCAAATCCCGCGCCTTGTTCACGCGTGTTCTAACTTCCAAAGATGACTCGCCGGTTTCTTTATCAGAAAAAGCCCTGTATTTAACCGAGGGCACTTCAATATGCAAATCTATCCTGTCCAAAAGCGGCCCTGATATCTTTGACTGATACTGACGGATCTGCTGAGGACTACAACGACAGGTGTGAACGCGATCACCGAAATAACCGCAGGGACAGGGGTTCATCGCCGCCACCAGCATGAATTTCGCAGGGAAAGAAGCCGTTAACGAAGATCGGGTAATGGTTATTGTGCCATCTTCCAAAGGCTGTCGCAGGGCTTCCAGCGCATTTTTCTTGAATTCAGGAAGCTCATCCAAGAAAAGAACTCCCAGGTGAGCAAGACTAATTTCCCCGGGACGCGGAGTCTGACCGCCACCCACCAGACCTGCATCGGATATGGTATGATGCGGAGAACGAAAAGGCCGCACGGCCATTAATGTTTCTTCCTTATTCAGAAAACCCGCAATGGAAAATACTTTGGTGACGTCAATGGCTTCATCAAAGGAAAGATCCGGTAATATCGTCGGCAGTCTTTTGGCCAGCATGCTCTTCCCGGAACCGGGAGGACCGATCATCAACACATTATGACCTCCGGCTGCTGCTATTTCAAGCGCTCTCTTGGCCTGCTTTTGTCCTTTGATCTCGTTAAAATCCAAATCATATTTATTTGTTGTCTGAAATATTTTATTTATATCCAGAGAAAGCGGCTCAATATCCTTTCTTCCCTCCAAAAATTCCACAACATCCGGCAGGGTTTGTACCGGTATTACCTTAATCCCTTCTACCATAGCTGCTTCCGCGGCGTTTTCCTGGGGAACAAAAACAGACTGGAGACCTATCTCTTTCGCCTTGAAAGTGGCAGGCAGAACACCATTGACGCCTTTGATCGTTCCGTCAAGAGAAAGCTCTCCGATAAAAAAACAGTTCCTTAATTTTTCTTCTTTAATTAGTTCTTCAGCGGCCAGAATGCCCACCGCAATGGGGAGATCAAAGCCCGTCCCTTCCTTTTTGATATCGGCCGGAGCCAGATTGATGGTGACGTGACTGCGCGGAAAACGGTACCCGGAATTTTTGATCGCAGCCTTGATGCGGTCCCGGCTCTCCTTAACAGAAGCATCGGGTAAACCGACCGTAGCAAATTGAGGCAGGCCCTGTGATGTGTCTACTTCTACAGACACAGGATAAGAATCCATGCCTATGACGCTCATGCTGATAACTTTAACGAACATCGCGCCTTCTTTCAGAAATTTTTGGGGGATATTAACGGATAGAATTATTTATATCAAGATATTTCCTGAAATATTTTTATCCATTCGGAAACTCATCCTGCCGTTGTTTATCATTTTCAGGCCGAAATCTCATGGTAGCGTGTAGCCTTTCTCCGTAAACAATCTGAGGCACGCATCGGCCACCGCCTCGTCAAAAAGAATGCCCTTATTTTTTCTGATCTCTCCCAAAGCTGGTTCAATCCCCAGCGATGGACGATAAGGACGATGGGAAGCCATTGCTTCGACCACATCCGCCACAGCCAGAATACGGGCTTCAATGATAATTTCATTCCCCTTAAGATGATTGGGATATCCCGATCCGTCAATCCGTTCATGATGCTGATGAACAATCTGTGCCAGAGGCCAGGGAGATTCTACGTGCTTTAGCATTTCATAGCCAGTCTGGGGATGTTCCTTAATCAAGCAAAATTCAAGTTCCGTCAATTTGGTAGGCTTGGTCAGTATCTCCGTGGGTACGGAGATTTTGCCGATGTCATGGATAGAACCTGCCAGGAAAATGCCATCAATTTTATCCTTAACGATTCCCATCTCCTCAGCTATGGCACAAGCCAAATGCGCAACCCGGAACTGGTGACCCGCTGTATAGGGATCCCTCGATTCCAAAGCCGATACCAAAACCTGAATTGTAGTGCCAACCGCTTTCTTGAGACTTTCGAGCGTCTTCTGGAGTGTTCCCTCTGCTAATTTACGCTCCGTAATATCGTGTACAATTCCTCGGAATCCTCTAATTTTATCTGACGAATCTTTCTGTAATGATACGGATGCTTCAATATATTTTTTAGCTCCATCTTTTCGTATAATCTGCCAGTCAAATTCCTTGGCTGGTTCTCCTGTTCTGTATACTCTATTAAAGACCTCAAAAAGTTTTTTTGCATTTTCCTCATCTGTAAATTGCCGGTTATTCATTCCAATCATTTCATCCCGGGAATACCCCAGAATAATGCACATGGAATTATTAAAAAATGTAAAATTACCGGCAAGATCAACTTCATAATAACCATCCTCAATATTTTCCAGAATATTTCGGTATTTTTCTTCACTCTGACCCAGGGCTTCTTCCGCTTTCTTTTTATTGTTTCTAATTTCAGCTTCCCGCAGTTCCCTCGATACAGCCGGACAAAGACGAGATAAGTTTGTTTTCATCAAATAATCATATGCGCCCAAACGCATACACTCAACGGCTGTTTCCTCTCCAATCGTTCCGGATATAATAATAATGGGAATGTCTAAATGGGCTTCTTTTAGCACTGCAATGGCTGCCGGAGCACTGAATTGAGGCATTTTATAATCACAAAGAATGATATCCCACTGATTTTCTTGAAGGGCTTTTTTCATATCACCGGCAGTTTCCACCCTTTTATAAAAAGAATTGTAACCGCTTTTTTTAAGCTCACGGATTATAAGCAATGCATCATCTTCCGAATCATCAACTATTAATGCCCTAAGCGTTTGATCTTTCATGTGACGACTATCCGATTTTATAAATAATATTGGGAATTAGAACCTTGAATCACGGGTATGAACCCCAAAGCAAGCTTTGGAAACTATGCCGCAGCAAGCTGCGGGGTATTATACCCTCTGCTGCGTCCCGATAAAATCGGGATTCAACTTACCCATTCCGCTACGCTGCGCTTTCGGAATGGGAGTTTCACAATAAAGGTTATAATCTTGACGACTGTTCATCATTGAAACAGGAGTTTATTTAATTAATATTATGCTATTTATTTTATACGATGTCAAGAATGATAGCCAACAAATATTTATATCAATAAAAATTGGCTTAATACCTGAAAATTGATCATTTATGAAACTCCCCGCCGCAAGCAACGATGTTTCAGTTGCACATTGGATTATATATTCTTCTGTATCGCAAGCAACGGGAAATTTAACCCAGAGAGACTAGATTGTTATCAAGACAATATACGTTTAAATCCTTTATAGAAATACTTTTTTATGATATGCTCTTTTATGGATTCCAACCGGCAAGTCTTGCCCATAGCCACCAGACGGCACGTCCTTTTAAAACGCAGTTTAATGTTTCACTGTGCGCGCAACCATCGCAGTTTGTCGCCAATGTCGTCAAATCATGACTGGGCTTTGCGGCAATCCATTGCGTGGCCCAGTTTCCATTTGAATAATTACATCCGTCATCGGCATTCAACAACATATAGTCGGTTGCACCGTCCGGATCATAGCTTTCAATATCGGCAAAATCAAAAAGAATTTTATTGTTGGCTGCACAATAATTTCGAATCTGTTGATTACGCTGATTTACATTGCCGGGGCCGCCGGTTCCATTAAGGTGGCCTGTCATATAAACAAATTTAACGTCAGGATAATCCCGTTCCAGTTGATTTATTAAATCAAGATATTGCTGAATTTCTGCCTCCGTGCCATCCAC
>DJVN01000299.1:17502-31471 GCA_002441205.1 Syntrophaceae bacterium UBA6255
GGTCGCCCATGCGGTACGATCAGGATTGCCCAAATCGCTGGCGCCGGAAAACGGCGAATCACGCAAATCAAGGCCGCTGTATAAACTATCTGCATCGGCCAAAGCGTCCATGCCGGTGATCAACTGGCTGCCATGCGACGTATGACCGTAAGCAATATGAAGAGTGGCCTTAGCCTGATTGACGGCACTTGCAGGAATGGATTCAAAATCAGACGCAGCCGTGTGATCCGCCACTATGTTATTCGTTGGGGTAATCGGCGCTGCCGTCACAGTAACATTTACCGTGTACGTTTTGGTTGATGAATCTTCCGCGGTAACCGTATACGTTACCGTGGTCGAGAAATTATTTTGGGTTGTGCCGCTGACCTGAACCACTCCTCCAACAGTTACACTCTGACCGGTCGTGGCAAAAGTAGCGACAAGAGAGTTCAAAACCGTCCCGTTGGGAACTGTCAGGGTAATTGTATTTTCTCCTATCGTGCCGCTTATACCCAATATCGAAAATGCGGTTATATTTTTTTCGGAACCGAGAACGGGAGAATTATCCGTATTTCCACCCCCACCACCGCCACTGCAGTTAATAAAAAGAAAAGACAGTGCAAAACAGATGACATAAATAAAAAAGGATGATTTAAGGAACATTTTTGACATCATTATTCAATCCTTTATCGTGAAGTTATTTGTGAAATTGATACTATTTGTGCGGTTAGTTTATGTCAATTATTATTTTCCCGGCAAACTAAAATAGAAGCCCAAAAAAATAATGCCGTGTAAGAATTCTTGATCGATAAAAAAATTATTGCGTTTCTTGACTCATCAATTAGCCTGTGCTAAGAGTAAAATTAATCAATGATTCAATAACAAACTCCGAAAAAAATAATGTAATGAAAAAATTATCCCATATTAATCAAGCCGGCAATGTCCAGATGGTGAATGTCACGGCAAAGGCAAAAACAGTGCGTAAGGCGAAAGCACGTGGAATGGTCAAAATGGATGCACGAACTCTGAACTTAATCAAAAAAGGTCATATTACAAAGGGCAGTGTTCTGACCATCGCCAAAATCGCCGGCATTATGGCCGCAAAAAAAACGGGAGAGCTCATTCCTCTTTGTCATCCGCTGGAATTAACATCGCTTGACTTAACGTTAAATATTGATGATAAGAATACGCAAATTATTATAGAATCTGAGGCGCAAACCGCTGGAAAAACCGGCGTTGAAATGGAAGCGCTGACGGCTGTTAGCGTTGCCGCCCTGACGATTTATGACATGTGTAAAGCGGCAAATAAGAATATCATCATCGAAAACATCATGCTTTTGGAAAAAAGCGGGGGCAAAAGCGGAACATTTAAGCGAAGCGATTAACAACCACCGAAGCATTAACTTATGTAATTCCGCGTAAGGCATTTCATCAAGATTGATAAAATGAATCAGAATATTTTTAAAATAAAGAAGTCTTTTCTTGTGCCCTTCATGGCGATTATCGCACTTCTTTTCTTATTGTTAACATTGAGTTTGTTCAAAGGCCCGCCATGGGAAAAAATGATTCTGGGAGTGTCATTTGCCGGAACTCTTTTTGTTGGAATTGAAGCAGCAAAAAGGGAAATTATCGTAACCAAAGATGGTTTGAAAACAAAAAAGTTTTTCCGTGTAAAAAATATTACATGGCCGGACATTACATATTTAGCCGTTGTTGAGTTAAACAAGAAGGCATACTTTCTGTTGACGACAACAAAAGGATTCTATTTTTTTTCCAATATGATTGAAAATCATGCTTTACTTATTCAACTTATTGTGGATAAGCTCGAACCTGAAAAAGTTGAAACAGAAGTTAGGACTTATCTGGAACATCCTATTGAGCGTCGTTCATTGATAGTAATCTGCTGGCTTATTGCATCAATTATTAGTGCTTTTATAATTTTAAAATTCTTATCGGCCTGAGTATTGGGCCTTTTTTAAAAAAATTTTCATATTAAATCTTGCCGGGAAGGAGCAGACTTTAAGATGCGGTCTAAAAAAAAGAGTAAATCGGAAATTGTCATGAATGTTAAGGCATCTCCTTACGCGGCAGTTGAAGAAATAATTGAAAAAAAACTGGAAGATATTGCAACCATCTTATCTTCTTCCGGTGATCGTAAAAGCAAAATATATGAAGAAGTTATGAAAATGGTGGAAAAGGGTTTGTTTAAAATAGCTCTGCGCCGGTCAAACGGCGTGAAAAGTTCAGCGGCTATTTTTCTGGGCATTAATCGCAATACTTTTACGGATAAAATGACCAAACTGGGCATCAATTGTAAAAAAGGCAAATAATCAATAATATCTAATCTTTTTATTATTCAACAAAAGATCCCGGGAAAATAATCTATTAAACTCAGGAACGGTTCTTGCGTGTCACTTTGTAAATTCCTTGGGAAAACAGAATCATTCCCTTAGTTTTTCTGTGATGGCATGTTGTCGAATCGTATTGTAAGGCCCTGTAAAATATTAAGAAACTTCTTTTTGCATATGTATTCTTTCCATTGCAAAAGAATCGACAAATTGACAACGGCACATTAAAAACAAAACAAATTTGTTGAATACTTATTTTGTGAAGAAACTAAAATGTCGTAAGCCTATAAAATAAAAGGAGATAGTGATTGATACAAAAATGTTTAATATCTTAAAAAAATTCCTCTTTTTTGTTGCGAATTGCCAAATTTGTATTGGCGTTAATCCTAATACTGTTCATGCGCCATCAATCATTCTTATCCCCATCGCCCCCGATCAGCTTAATTGCGGTTTTGCAGGTCTGATGAGCTGTCGTTTGCAAAATAAATTTTCGAAAACAAACGTAGATCGAACATTAACCGATCTATGGGGAAAAATTAAAAAAAAGGGGTTACAATCTGTTTTTTCCGGAAAAAATTTAGAGGGATCCTTCTTAAATGGCTCCCAAACAATCAAAGATATGGAGGTGGTCATAGATGAAATTAAGGAAGAGGAAACGCAGGAATATCTCTTTTTTCAAACAGAAAAAGCAAATAATCTGTACATCATCAATGAAGAAATAAAAACTTTTCTGGCAGATGAAGAAAAACTGTTGGAAGATCAGGCATCTGTCATCCGATCGACCGATCTGGAATTAATTAACAGCCGCCTTCTTTCGCTGAAAGATATCTGCTGGATTTTAGAAAAAGATATTCTGGCCAATCTTAACAAGATTCTGACGCTTACGGGGAAACAGAAATATTCCGACGTCAATCCCGCAACGTTTCGCAAATACAGAAAGCTTAATCTTCTCTTGAACGCTCTGGACCGCCTGGAAGTAAGAGGACGTGACTCTGCCGGAATACAGTTAAGCTTTTTTTTGAAAAATGAAGAAACGTTACAAAATATCATGCAACAAATAACAAAAAATGGATTGTCCGACAATTACCAGCAACGGACGCAAAAAGGTGATTTGTTAAACCAATCTATTTTCGTTTCAAGAATTCAGAAAAACGATGACGGAAATATCAGCGTAATCTTCACCTATAAAACCTTTTCAGTCGTCGGAGAATTGGGGCGTAATGTCACCGAGCTGAGAAATGTCATCCAAAGCGATCCTATTCTTCAGTTTTTCGCTGCTGAGGAGTCAGCTTGCGAAACAGCCCTGACTCACACCCGCTGGGCGTCTGTGGGTTCCATTACCGAAGAAAACAGTCATCCTGTCAACAATTATACCATTATCCCGTCAATATCTACCTACCCCCATTATCCGGGAATAGAGGCACAGATTAATGTGGTTTTAAACGGTGATATTGATAACTATCCTGCTCTCCGGCAGTCTCTGGAAAGCCAAAACAATCTCATCGCTCCGGACGTTACGACGGACACCAAGATTATTCCTTTGCAAATTGAAAAATATCTGATAGCGGGCAGAACCCTGATGGATGCTTTTCGTCTTGCCCTCAATGATTTTGAAGGATCTCACGCCATTGCGATGACCAGCAATCTGGAACCGGGCAAGATGTTTCTGGCACTCAAAGGCAGCGGCCAAGCTATTTACGTAGGAATCAGCCCCGATCAATACATGTTTTCTTCTGAGCTTTACGGGTTGGTGGAGGTCATGCCGCGTTTCATCAAAATGAACGGAGACGCAAAAAACGACAAATCTAACGGACAAATTTTTGTCCTTGATAAAAATGCAGGAAGCGGTCTTGACGGTATAAAAGCAAGCTTCTATGATGGCACATCGATTGTTTTCACGAACAATGATATACAAACGGCTGAAATCACGACTCGGGATATTGATCGCAGTCATTACCCCCATTATTTTCTTAAAGAAATTTCTGAATCCTCAATGTCAATAAAAAGAACTCTTCGTGGCAAATATCGAATCGCTGCTTCCGATCGATCAACGCCACAGGCGATATTTAACATCGGTAATGACATTGTTCCTGCTTCCGTGCTAAATGCTCTTCAAAATGGTTTGATTAAAAAAATTGTCGTCATTGGCCATGGAACGGCAGCGGTAGCGGGGCAAGCTGTATCCGACGCGTTATCAAATTATCTTAACGGCACAGGCATCAACATTCTTGCCTGCATCGCTTCGGAATTCAGTGGTTTCGGATTGAAGGACAATCTCTCGGATACATTGGTCATTCCGATCACACAATCGGGCACAACAACCGACACCAATCGCGCGGTAGCCATGTCCAAAGAACGGGGGGCGCATATTATCTCCATCGTCAATCGCCGACAGTCGGACATTACAGCGAAATCACATGGTGTATTCTATACCAGTGACGGACGTGATATTGAGATGTCGGTTGCTTCGACTAAAGCGTTTTACGCCCAGATTATAGCGGGACAATTGCTGGCCTTGTATTTCGCCAGGCTTCTCGGCACACGAACCGACAAAGAGATAGCGATGGCTTTACATAATCTTGAATTAACCCCGCGTTTAATGGATAGCATCTTTGCAAACCGTAACACCATTGCCGCCTCGGTGAAAAACACCGTCAACAAACGTTATTGGGCTGTCGTTGGCAGCGGTCCCAGTAAAGCGGCGGCCGACGAAATACGCATTAAACTTAGCGAACTGTGCTATAAGTCTATTTCTTCTGATATCGTTGAAAATAAAAAGCACATTGATCTGTCCGCTGAACCTTTAATTTTAGTTTGCGCGTCAGGCAATCCCAAGCCTGTGATGGAAGACATCATTAAAGATGTCGCTATCTTTAAAGCCCATAAGGCAACGGTAGTCGTTTTTGCCGATGCAGATGATCATCGTTTTGATGAGACAGCCGATGCGGTTATCGCCATACCTGTCGCACCTTCTCCTTTATCAGTTATTCTCAACACAATGGCGGGACACTTATGGAGTTATTATGCGGCTCTTATCATCAACAATGAAGCTCAAATGTTCAGAGAATTACGCAGTCGCCTAGCGTCTGAATTCTCGAAAAGAGAAAAAAGGGAATTATCCGTTTTTGATATGATCGCCGATGTTTCTCTCCGCCGAATTATCAATGACTTCTATGCGCTTTTCAACTCATATCGTCTAAACGGATCTTTTTGTCTGCTAAACAGTATAACCATCGTCAATCTATCCCTGTTGTTAAAATATGTCTCGGGAAAACTGCCACTGCAAGACATGCGTATGGACTTCGCGTTGAAAGAAGATCTTGTAAATCCATTTGATGCGCTGGATATGACCCTGGGAATGGCCATCGATGAATTGACCCGTCCGATAGACGCCATTCGTCATCAGGCGAAAACAGTTACAGTCGGCACTAGCCGCAAAGAGCAAGAACCAAAGGGAGTTATTTTTGACATCCTGAAAGATCATAATTTTTCAATAATGAATCTAACCTATCGCGAAATACTGACTATCAAACGCATACAACCCGCTGTTGCTTCCGTGAAAGGATATATCATTTATGATATTAGCGGTCTCGATGAAAAAGGCAATCCATCAGATTTCTCTACAATTGCCGTCCGCAAAAAAGAAGGCGTTACCATTCATATGAACTCACGCGCAGATTATTCCACAACGCTTATGGGGGTAAAGAGAACGATTGTTGGCACAGGCCATGTCTATATAGGCCGTGGTAAAACAGATAATGCGTCTATCGTTATTATTCCGCTGCAAAGAGAAGAAGCCAAGATCAGCAATCTGCTTTTAATTCACATCACCTTTAATGAAAAGCTCCATTTATCGAAAAAGATAGAAGTGTTGGGACACAGATATGATGATATCCGAAACATGATCAATGAATATAACATTACATGGAACGATCAATTTTTAGAAACTATATCTTTGGAATCACTTTTCAGCGAACCTATCGAAGAAATTGCCAAACTTATAAAATCAAATAAAAACAAAAATAATGCATGATGAACTTTATAAACCATTGAATATATTTAAAAATAAACATCTGTTTGTAAAATGCAGAAAAACAAATTTTTTATTTGACAAAGATTTTTTTTGAAAGTAAATATACGGCAAACGGTTGCCGATAACACGATGAAACAATTTTTTAATCCGGAAGACATAGAAAGAAAGGTTATCCTGATATTAAGGATTCTTAATGAAAATTCAGAATCACAGGGTGCGCGTGTTATTGCACGAAAGATGAAAGAATGCGGCGTTCAACTGAGTGAAAGAACCGTTCGCTATCACCTCAAACTGATGGACGAAAGAGGATTGACGAAACTGGTAGGTCGTCGTGACGGCAGAATCATTACGAATCTTGGACTTGATGAAATGCACAATGCCCGCGTCCGGGATAAAATCAGCCTCTCTATTTCTCGCATCGACGTTCTCTCATTTAAAACAACTTTTGATATTAAAAACCGCAGCGGACTTGTCCCTGTCAACGTTTCTTTCCTTCCCCAAAATCAATTTAAGAAAGCTCTTACGGCAATGAAACCTGTTTTCAAAAAAAAAATTGCCATTTCCGATCGTATTGCGATTGCTCATGAAGGGGAAAAACTGGGAGAAGCAATTGTTCCAGCGGGGAAAATTGGTTTGGCCACGGTCTGCAGTATTTTGATTAACGGCGTGCTCTTGAAACACGGTATTCCAATTGATTCCAAGTTTGGCGGAATATTGCAGGTTAAGAACAGTGACCCTTTAAGATTTGTCGAACTGATTCATTATGCCGGATCATCGCTTGATCCATCGGAAATTTTTATTCGCGGCAAAATGACGTCCGTAAGAAAAGTCATCAATAAGGGTGAGGGGAAAATTCTGGCGAATTTCCGCGAATTACCAGCGCTTTCGTTGCCCCTGGCAGAGAATATTGTAGCTGAATTGAATAGAATAGGTATTCACGGTATTATTGCTATCGGTAAAGTTGGCAGTCCTATTTGTCAAACGAATGTAGATATAAATAAAGTCGGCATGATTCTTCTGGGCGGACTCAATCCTGTTGCCGCTGCTTATGAAGAAGGATTTGATGTAGAAAACAAGGCAATGTCTACCGTAATGGAATATGAAGAACTGCAACACGTTGAAGAGATAAGGCAATCATTTTAGTCAATGAACATTCATTACATAAAAAAAATTTTCCAGGAGGATTAATTTATGTCAGTTATTAAAGATGTTATCGCTAAAGTTAAGCAAACAGATCCCTATCAGCCGGAATTTCATCAGGCAGTTGAAGAAGTTATGGAAACCTTGGAACCCACGGTTAAAAAACATCCTGAATATGTAAAAGCCAATATCTATGAACGCATTGTGGAGCCGGAAAGAGCAATGCAATTCAGAGTTCCCTGGGTAGACGACAAAGGGAATGTTGTTGTCAATAGAGGATTCCGTGTTCAATTCAATAACGCTATCGGTCCTTTCAAGGGCGGCCTGCGTTTCCATCCTTCTGTCAACTTAGGCATCATTAAATTTCTTGGTTTTGAACAGATTTTCAAAAACGCGCTGACCACCCTGCCTATGGGCGGTGCCAAAGGAGGTTCCGATTTTGATCCGAAAGGAAAATCGGATGGAGAAGTCATGCGTTTCTGCCAGGCGTTCATGCGTGAATTATTTCGCCATATAGGCGCAGATATCGACGTACCCGCCGGTGATATCGGAGTGGGTGGCCGTGAAATAGGTTATCTTTATGGTTACTACAAAAAAATCCGTAACGAACACACCGGCGTTCTGACCGGAAAGGGAATGTCCTATGGCGGAAGTTTAATTCGTCCGGAAGCGACGGGATACGGCACAGCGTATTTTGCCGCAGAAATGCTGGCGACACGAAAGCTCAATTTCAAAGGAAAAACCGTCGCCATCAGCGGCGCCGGCAATGTCGCTCAGTATGCGGTCGAAAAAGTAAATCAACTGGGTGGCAAAGTCATTTCTCTTTGCGATTCTTCAGCCTGTATCATTGATGAGGCCGGCATTGATGAAAAGAAGTGTAATTACGTGTTGGATTTGAAAAATGTCAAACGCGGTCGTATTTCGGAATACAAGAACAAATTCAAAGCGGACTGTTTCGAAGGGAAGAATGTCTGGGATGTTATTCGGGAACAGGGCATAAAAGTGGACATCGCTCTGCCCTGCGCGACACAGAACGAAATCAACGGCAAGAATGCCGCCGCACTCGTGAAAAACGGATGTATCTGTGTTGCCGAAGGAGCCAACATGCCTTCCACTCCCGAAGCGATCAATATTTTCCAGGACAAGAAAATCCTTTACGGTCCCGGCAAAGCAGCCAATGCAGGCGGCGTCGCCACTTCCGGCTTGGAAATGAGCCAGAACAGCATGAGATTTTTATGGACACGCGAAGAAGTGGACAATCGCCTACTGCAAATCATGAAGAGCATTCACAAAAACTGCTATGACACGGCGGAAGCCTACGGCAAGAAAGGCGACTACGTAACCGGTGCAAACATTGCCGGATTCACAAAGGTTGCTGATGCTATGCTGGCATATGGTGTAGCGTGATATAATAAGTATAACAGCAGGGGGAATTTATGGATTTAAAACCGAAATCTCATGATAAAATAAGTAAATTAATTGAGTGCGGCGTAGAAATTCCCAATCCTGGAACGATTGATATTGGCGATGAAGTCAATATCAATCAGATTTCTGAAAAAGGTGTCAAAATTTATCCGGGATGCAGAATATATGGCAGCAAAACGGTTATATCATCCGGCTGTCAGTTGGGACATGAAGCACCGGTGACGATTGAAGACTGTCAACTTGGATCAAAGGTTGAATTAAAGGGCGGCTTCTTCAGCAAATCTGTTTTTCTGGAAAAAGCAAATATGGGAATGGGCGCGCACGTCCGGGAAGGATGTATCCTGGAGGAAGAAGCCGGTAGCGCTCATTGTGTCGGTTTAAAACAAACCATTCTCTTTCCCTTTGTGACATTGGGCAGCCTGATAAATTTCTGCGACTGCTTCATGGCCGGTGGCACAAGTCGTTCCAATCACAGTGAAGTAGGAAGCTCTTATATCCATTTCAATTTCACACCGGATGCCGACAAAACAACACCATCTCTGATTGGCGATGTGCCAAGGGGAGTTATGTTAAATAACCCTCCCGTTTTTCTGGGTGGGCAAGGCGGAATCGTCGGTCCGGTTCGCTTGGGATATGGTAATGTTGTGGCGGCAGGATCAGTCCTGCGTCATGACTATCCTCAGGACAACCAACTGATCTGCGAGAAAGTGCCGACAAGCAGTGTAAAGACCTACGTGCCGTCGGCTTATCCGAACTTAGGACGAATTATTGAAAATAATGTTCTCTATTTGGCAAATCTCGTGGCGCTGGAAGAGTGGTACAAGCACATCAGAAAACATTTTTTACAAGCTCAACCACTAGGTTCTTTCCTGTTTACCGGAGCCATGGAACAACTTGCATCAGCGAAAAAGGAGCGTTTGAAAAGATTGAAATCCATGGCGGGAAAAGCCCGCACATCAGCCATAAAACAAAGATCGCAAAAGTATTTTAAAGGTAGGAGCGAATTTTATGAGCAGATAGGATATATCGAAGATCTCTTTAATGGTGAATTTGCTGCGGAGAGCGAAGCAACAAAAAAACTGCGCAATGCGTTCCTTAAAAAACTGGAAAAAGCTGTCGCAAAAAATCAAACGCTCTATATTGAAACAATCCAGGCATTGCCTGCAGACATATCCTCACAAGGCATCACCTGGTTAAACGACATCGTAAGCACCCTTGGTGAAACAGTGTCGCGGGCCCTGCCCTCCCTGGGTCTATTAAAAAAATATCATAAAAACAAAAAGGAGAAATAGATGGGCAAATTATTTGGCACTGACGGAATCAGAGGCGAAGCAAACACCTATCCCATGACACCCGAAATTGCCTTTGGGGTTGGACGCGCCATAGCGCATTTATTTAAAAAGAAAAGTCACCGTTCCGTCATTATTATTGGAAAAGACACAAGACTTTCCGGGTATATGCTGGAAAGTTCCCTGGAAGCAGGGATTACTTCCATGGGAGGTTATTCCTATCTGGTTGGAGTCATGCCGACACCGGGCATAGCCTTTGTAACACAGAGCATGCGTGCTGACGCGGGCGTTGTCATTTCTGCGTCCCATAATCCCTTTCAGGACAACGGACTGAAAATTTTTGGAGGAGATGGCTACAAGCTAACCGATGACCAGGAAGAAACAATCGAAGATTTAATCATCAACAACAAGCTTTCCGACCTGACGGCATCAGGACAGGATATTGGAAGAGCCTTCCGGCTCGAAGGGGTGAATGGCCGTTATATCGTTTTTGCAAAGAATACCTTTCCACGCAATCTCAACATGGAAGGCATGAAAATTGTTCTGGACACAGCGAATGGAGCTACATACCGTGTAGCGCCGGACACGTTCAATGAACTTGGCGCCGATGTTGATGTCATTCACAAAACGCCCAACGGCATCAATATCAATGACAAATGCGGTTCTCAGCACACAGAAATCCTTAAAGAAAAAGTGGTGAATAATAGAGCATCCCTCGGCCTGGCCTTTGACGGAGACGGTGATCGCCTTATTGCAGTGGATGAAAAAGGAAATGAGATCACCGGAGACCAGATCCTTGTCATCTGCGCGAATATTCTTAAAAAAGAAGGAAAATTGAAGAACGATCTTCTGGTCAGCACCGTAATGAGCAATCTAGGTTTAAAAATTGCCTGTAAAAAATATGGATTCAAACATCATGCTTCTAAAGTGGGAGACCGTTATGTTCTAGAAGATATGCTGAAGATGGGATCTGTCATAGGCGGCGAGGAAGCCGGTCATATGATCTTTTTGGAACATCATACAACCGGCGACGGGATTATTGCCGCTTTGCAACTGGTCGCTGCCATGGTCAAAGAAGGCAAGCCGCTTTCTGAACTGGCGCGCATGATGGACATTTTCCCGCAAAAGTTGATAAATATTAATGTGAAGAGCAAGCCGGATATTAATACAGTTCCGAAACTTGCGGAAGCCATCAAACAAGTAGAAAAAGAACTTGGTGAAGAAGGACGGGTGCTGGTCAGATATTCCGGCACTCAGAACATGTGTCGGGTCATGGTGGAAGGGCCCTCGGATACAATCACGGCAAAATATTGTCAACAACTCGCCGACATCGTAAAAATCGAACTAGGATCATAGCAGGAGAAAATAACTATGGCGATTACTGTTTATGCTACCAAAGATTTTGCTCAAATGAGTGAAGTTGCTTCGGACATTGTTATCAAAAAAACTGTCGAAACACTCAAAAAGAAGAGAGAAGCCGTTTTAGGACTGGCCACAGGGAATTCGCCCACCGGACTATATAAACACTTTGCTAAAGCAGCCAACGAGGGGAAATTTGATTCCAGCCGGATTCGCAGTTTTAACTTGGATGAATATGTCGGTCTGCCGGGCGATAATGTTCAGCAGCGGGTCATTCATCCGGAAAGCTACGCTTATTTTATGATTAAGGAACTTTTCAGTCATCTCAATAAAAAATTTATTGAAACACGCGTTCCCTATGGTTCATTAATTGATCAGAAAATATTGATTAAGGAACTTAAGGAAAACAAAAACGACTGGGAATTCAAGGGTACGGATGCCGGAAAGTCCATCTCGATTAAAGCTAAACCAAAATCAAAATATCTTGCCTGGATACGGAAGGAAATTCTCGATGGTTATGCCAAAAAAATAAAAGCGGCAGGAGGAATCGATCTTCAGATTATCGGTGTGGGTGGTCGCGGTCATGTGGCTTTCCACGAATCAGGCATTCCTTTTAAAGGCAGTTCGGTGCTGCTGGTCAAACTTGACGACAACACCATCGCCAATGCGGTTGCCGACGGACATTTCAGCAAAAAATCTGATTCGCCGCAGTATGCTATCAGCATGGGGGCCCAACTGGTTTATCAGGCAAGAACAGTCGTTCTTGTGGCCAATGGTGCACGCAAAACAGAATCTATTACCCGTTCGCTTCTGGGCGATGTAACACCGGAAATCCCCATATCGTATGGTCAGCAATACGCCAAACAAGGTGGCGAGTTGATTTATGTTATTGACCGCGTCGCGGCCGAAGACCTTTTGGTGAACTCGAAGGAACTCAAAGACCGGAGTATAATTTTGAAGAACATGGCTTAAGTGCCATTTTTTACGCCATCATAAAAATGACAGAGGAACGTTAGCTTGAAGAACACAAAATTTATTTTTGTTACCGGCGGTGTTTTGTCGTCATTGGGCAAGGGTCTGGCGGCAGCTTCCATTTCCGCTTTACTGGAGAGTCGCGGATTGAAAGTCACCAATCAGAAACTGGATCCCTATATTAATGTTGATCCCGGAACAATGAGCCCTTTCCAGCATGGTGAAGTTTTCGTAACCGATGATGGCGCCGAAACCGATCTTGATCTGGGGCATTATGAGAGATTCTGTTCCACATGCATGGGAAAGTGCAACAATCTGACAACCGGACAGGTTTATTATTCGGTCATTACCAAAGAAAGGCGCGGCGATTATCTGGGCAAAACCGTTCAGGTCATTCCTCATATTACCAACGAAATAAAAGACTTTATTCGGAAGACCGCGGCCGGTTTTGATGTTTCTATTGTGGAAATCGGCGGTACAGTCGGTGACATTGAAAGCCTTCCCTTTCTCGAAGCAATCCGGCAGTTCCGCAATGAAGCGGGGAGAGAAAACGCTATATTTATTCACTTAACATGGGTTCCTCTGATCAAGACAGCAGGCGAAGTTAAAACAAAACCCACTCAGCACAGCGTCAAGGCGCTGCGCGAAATCGGTATTCAACCGGATATTCTGCTTTGCCGGACGGAAAATTTTCTTTCCGAAGACATCAAAGCAAAAATTGCACTCTTCTGCAACGTGGAGGTCAATTCTGTTTTTACCGCCAAAGATGTCGGCTGTATCTATGAAGTGCCGTTGATTTTTCATCGGGAAGGACTGGATGCAAAAATTGTTGATCTGCTCAATATATGGACGGGACAACCGAAACTGGAAATTTGGGAAGATGTGGTCAACAGGTTTCATAATCCACCCAGCGAGGTATGCATAGGCATTGTCGGGAAATATGTCAATCTTACCGATTCCTACAAAAGCCTCAACGAAGCGCTTGTGCACGGAGGTATTGCCAACAATTGCCGGGTGAAATTAAAATTTATTGATTCGGAAAAAATTGAAGCCGAAGGCCTGGGCAAAAATCTGGATGATGTTGATGCAATTCTGGTTCCCGGAGGTTTCGGCATCCGCGGCATAGAAGGCATGATTCTCGCTATCCAGCGCGCAAGAGAGAAAAAAATGCCTTTCTTCGGAATTTGCCTGGGAATGCAAATGGCTGTAGTGGAATACGCCAGAAATATTTGCAAATTAGATAAAGCCAACAGTTCCGAATTTGATCCCGCGACTTCCTACCCCGTGATTGACCTGCTTCCCGAACAACGCAACGTTAAAGAAAAAGGCGCCTCCATGAGACTGGGAGCGTGGCCTTGTGTTGTAGCGCCTGAATCTTTTGCTTTCACCGCCTACGGGCAGAAAAAAATCTCAGAGCGGCATCG
>DJVN01000304.1 GCA_002441205.1 Syntrophaceae bacterium UBA6255
CGCCCGCCGGATTTCAAGGGGAAATGATTCCGATTCCTGTTTCGTAGGGCGCTATCCTTGTAGAGAGTCATCCGCATATTTAAAATTATCTTAGGGAGAACAATGGGTTGCAACCCATTGTTCCACCTTGCAGGGAACGGTCGCTACCGTTCCCTGTTTTATTTCCGTAAGCGGGTGAGCCCAACATTCATTACTTGCTCAGATAGGAGAACCCTTCCAGATCTCCGACTTGGCGGACAAGCGTGGTCATGCCGCACTGCCGCGGACCATGGATCAGCACCACCGGCGAATCTGCCAGCGCTTCCATAATCCGGGGTTGGAGGTATCGGGGATATAAAATTGTAACAGAGGATTACAATTTGCAAAGCAACACCCACATCTCCAACAAATGATTTTTCAACTTGAATCCCTTACGGCTGTAGTGCATTGTAGCGCAGGAGGTGCGAGATGAGAAGCGTTCTTTCCGCCAGTCTGCCGGAGAAAATGGCGTTGGAACTGGATGCCTTTGCCCGTGCAACAGGAAGAAATAAGAGCGATATCGTGAAGGCGGTATTGGACACCAATGTTTTGATTGCCGCCTTTTGAAAATCGTTGTATGAAATCAACCGCCTATGAAACACAATAAATGGACGCCATACTGCCACCTACCACGCCGCAAACAGCGCGGCAGCTTTATCCGGCTTCGGCAAAAAATACGAAACCGAATTGCGGTTGACGGCGGGCTATTTTTAAGCCGCCACGTCCTTGACGAACCGGGACGCCCCGCCATCTTCAATCAATGGGCCGATGTGTATTTTTTGGGCAGCGACGGGTTGACCATCTGGAACGCATCCATCGTTACGGCTACTCACGAATTTTGGGAAACCGTCGAGGAGATGGCGCACAGCCGCGTATGGGAAATGCTTACCCCGATAGAGCATGAAGGCGGCGTTTCGGAAGATTGAACACAATGCCGGCCACATAGATCTGTGCGGTCAATAGATGGCTGNNGTAATATAAATGAAATTGACGGAACGTAATCCCAGGCAATCGCTGAATAAGGCTTTTCTAAAAATTAAACCCGTCAGAAGCGAAATCGAATCATTCAAGACAAATCTTGTGTTATTGCTCGACAAAATCAGCGTCATCGAAAGCCAACCCAAGGACGAAAGCGAAGAACACTTAAAAAATGATCTGCGTGATTTCCTGCGCGACACTTACTACCGTGACATTAACGCAATCAATACCAAGGATAAAAAAGATTTAGTTATTCATTTAGGTAAAACCACTGATAGTGAAGTCGGCGTTATTATTGAAGCCAAGCGTCCGTCCAATAAATCCGAAATGCTGACCAGAGATAATATCAACGTCAAAGCTTTTCATGAATTGATTTTATACTACCTGCGTGAAAGAATTACCCATAAAAACCTGCAAATAAAATATCTGATTGCCACCAATATTTATCAATGGTTTATCTTCGACGCCCAGATATTTGACAAACTCTTTGCTCAAAATAAAATCTTCGTTGAGCAATTTCAGAAATTTGAGGGCAAGCGTTTATCGGATAACCGGACTGCTGCGTTTTATGAGGAGATTGCCAAACCATTTGTCAATAACATTGAAGCGGAAATAAATTTTACCTGGTTCGATATCAGTGACTTTGAAAAGCCCCTGCGCAACGCGGACAGGCAAGACGACAACAGCCTGATTGCTCTTTACAAACTTTTCTCGCCCCAACACCTGTTAAAACTACCTTTTGCGAATGACAGTAATAGTCTGGATAAAAGCTTTTATGCCGAGTTGCTGCATATCATCGGCCTTGAAGAAACAAAAGAAGGGGGTAAAAAACTGATCGGGCGAAAAGCGGAGGGCCGCCGTCATCAAGCCTCGCTCATGGAAAACGCCATTACCCAACTGGATAGTTTAGATAGAATTTCCCGGTTGGAAAAACCGCAGCGCTACGGGCAAACAAATAATGAGCGGTTATTTAATTTGGCTTTAGAGCTTTCCATCACGTGGATTAACCGCCTCCTCTTTTTAAAACTCCTGGAGGCGCAACTTATCAAGTACCACAAAGGGGACAAATCATTCGCGTTTCTTAATATCGAAAAAGTGCCTAATTTTGATGAACTCAACAGCCTTTTTTTTCAGGTCTTGGCGCGCAGGCCGGAAGAACGAATCGGCCAAGTTAAAAAGGCGTTCACTAACGTTCCATATCTGAATAGTTCCCTTTTTGAACCAACGGATAGCGAACACAATGGCATATTCATCAGCATGCTGAAAGATGCACCGCTGCCCGTTCTCAGTTCCACCGTCTTAAAAGATTCGGCAGGCAGGAAACAGACCGCACGGCGCGACACACTGGAATATTTGTTTGAATTTCTTGATGCTTATGATTTCGCCGACGACGGCGCGGAAGAGGTCCGGGATGACAGGAAAACCCTGATCAATGCTTCCGTCCTGGGATTGATATTTGAGAAAATCAACGGTTACAAAGACGGGTCTGTTTTTACCCCCGGCTTTATCACCATGTATATGTGTCGCGGCGCCATCCGTCGGGCGGTTTTGCAGAAATTCAAAGAGAAGTATGGATGGAATTGCGCCGATATTGACGAATTAAAAAATTATCTGGCCGATAGAAAAAGCAGCAAAGATAAATTAGAGTTTAACGCGGTCATCAACTCCCTTCGTATTTGTGATCCCGCCGTTGGAAGCGGTCACTTTTTAGTCTCGGCGCTCAATGAAATTATTTTGATCAAGCATGAATTAGGGCTTCTGGTTGACGACAAGGGCGCGCGACTGTCAAATTATGAAGTCGCCATTGAGAACGACGAGTTGATTGTGACGGACGAAAACGGAAAGATATTCGAATACAACCCGCTGAAAAAAGAAAGCCGCCACATTCAAAAAACAATGTTTCACGAAAAGCAGACTATCATCGAAAACTGCCTGTTCGGTGTGGACATCAACCCCAACTCCGTCAATATATGCCGTCTTCGGTTATGGATTGAACTGCTCAAAAACGCCTACTACAAAGCCCCGGATTTTACCGAGCTGGAAACCCTGCCCAATATTGACATCAACATCAAATGCGGCAACTCTCTGATCAGCCGCTATCCGTTGGATGCCGATATTAAAGAAGCGCTAAAGCGCAGTGGTAAATGGACTATTGAAGGTTATCGCCTGGCGGTTATGGCGTACCGCAACGCCAAGAGCAAAGATCAAAAACGGGCCATGGAAAAACTTATTGCGGAGATTAAGGGCAATTTTGAAAGCGAAGTTGCCTCCACCGACAAACGCGTTGTCCGGCTGAAGAATTTAAAAGATGAATTAAAAACCCATGCAACCCAAACCCATATATTTGAACTTTCCAGAGCCGAAAAGGCGGCATGGGAAGCAAAGCTCAAAAAGCTGACTGCGGAAATCAAAAAAACGGAAGTCATCCTTGGAGAAATAAGGAACAACAAAATTTATGAGAATGCTTTTGAATGGCGGTTTGAATTTCCGGAAGTGCTCAATGACGACGGAGAATTTGTCGGGTTTGATGTGGTCATCGGGAATCCGCCTTATATCAGACAGGAAGAGATCAAAGATTCAAAACCATTTCTTCAATCTCAATTCAAACTTTACACGGGCACATCAGATATTTACATATTCTTTATTGAAAAAGGATTTGACCTATTGAAGCGTCGGGGATTTTTTGCTTTCATTATGCCTAATAAATTTATGCAGGCAGGCTACGGGAAGCCCGCACGTGGATTTCTTTTAACAAAGAACATCATTGAAATCATCGACTTTGGAGATTATCAGATTTTTGACAAAGCCACGACTTACCCTTGTATTCTGACCGCAACCAACGAGCAGCCAGATGGAACTTTTAGAACATCAAGGATAAGTTCGCCTGATTTTATTACGGACTTTCCCGATTATGTTTCCCGGGCACAAAACGAAATTTCGCATACCTCGCTAAGTGATGAAACATGGATTGTATCGGCCTCAAAAGATCAATCTTTGCTGCATAAAATTATTTTAAAAAGCAATAAATTGGAAAATTATATCGGTGAAATGGGCAAGTATGGCATCAAGACGGGGTTAACAGAGGCGTTTGTGATAGACAAAGAAAAAGCTGAAATTTTAATGAAGAAAAATCCTCGTTTTGAGAATCATATTAAACCGTTTCTTTTAGGCCGGGAGATAAAACCTTACCTGCCTGCCAAACCTTCCAATTATCTGATTAAATTTGAAAAAGGTTTCACAAGGGAAAATGGCGGTAAAAATCCTGAAAAGTGGTTTGAAAGTCAATTTCCTGAAATTTATAAACACTTGGAGCATTTTGAAAAGAAGGCAACTGAGAGAACTGATCAAGGCGATTATTATTGGGAATTACGGGCTTGTGATTACTACGATAAATTCGAGAAACCGAAAATCATGTATCAAAAATTTCAGGTAAAGCCCTGCTTTATTTACGATGTCGAAGGGCTTTTCTGCAATGATTCAATGTGGATTATTCCGACGGACGACAAAGTATTGCTGGGTATTTTAAATTCGAAATTGGGTTGGTGGCTCATTTCCAAATACTGCACGGCCATCCAAAATGGTTATCAGTTGATCTGGAAGTATTTTAGTCAAATTCCAATAGTAACAGGCGATAAAAAAGTCCGCAGCTCTCTGAATCAGAAGGTTAATGATCTTCTCGAACAAAAAAAGAATAATTCGCAAGCCGACACCAGCGCATTGGAAAAAGAAATAGACCAGTTAGTCTATCAGCTTTACGGCCTGANNCCGGCCACAAAATTATTGATCGAGGGATTTTTTAAATGAGCTACGTGCCATCTACGATCAACCAGACAAAAAGGAAAATGTTTCAGTATAAAGACAACTGGGCAATCCCTTATTTTATTTCCATGCAGAATTTATCGATTTTTTCCGGCGGGATGATGGGATAATCGCCGGTGTAACAGGCCAGACAGAAACATTCTTTCGGCAAACCGGTGGCCCGAACCATGCCGTCAACGGTCAGGT
>DJVN01000121.1 GCA_002441205.1 Syntrophaceae bacterium UBA6255
GCCCTAAGCCCGGCGAATGCCGGGGTTATCCAGTTTATGTTTTCTGGATGCCGTCCTTCGACGGCATGACACATATATTTATCCACCCAAAGCAAACTCTGCCAGTTTTGTTTAAACAGTGTCCTAAATTATCTTTCAATTGTCCAACAGCTTGTTGGGCAATTATTAACTACCCCCTCAATTTTGCTCTTTGCCCCGGAACCCAGATCAACCATTTTGCTGATATGCGCAAAATGGTCTCGTGGATCATAACCGGCTGTTTCGCATGCAGTTATTGCTCTGTCAATGACAGCGGAAAAGTTACGCCATTGCGAATAGCCTAACAACATCTGCAGGTCGCGGGCGCACCAAAATTCGGTGCCTGTTTCAGAATTCACCTGAACCATGTCTTCAAAGCTGGAATGTAGTTTAACAATAATATTTTTATCCATTAGCTGCTTCTTCAATAATAATTTAGAGTTCTCCTGCTAAGTTTTCGGACTGTTCGGGGAACAGTCCCTACGTTTTATTGTAGGACGCGTTTGCCAAACGCGCCGCTTATTTATTTAATATTTATCCACCTAACTCGAATTCCGCCAGTTTTGTGTAAACAGCACCCTGCGGGGAAAGATTGCTTTGAAATAAATATAATTTATCTGCGGTAAATTCTCCGGCCGTAAATGAATTGTGTTTTTTCAGCGCTTCGCTCATTCCCGTGATATCGCGCGGGTCTTTAATTCGCGCCAGCGTCAGATGCGCCTTGAAGGAGCGATCTTCCGCCGGAAAACCGATTGCCGCGAAATCGCTATCGAGTTTTTTCTGAAGATTGATAAGTTTTTCCACATCGCCCGTTACTCCGCACCACAAAACACGCGGTCTGCGGGCATCCGGGAAAACGCCAATCTTTTCAATTTTTAAATTCAGGGGCGGTTCGGCAACTGTCCTGTTTTTGACGGCAATGCAAATATTTTTTACATCATCTTGAGAAATATCGCCGAAAAATTTTAACGTCAGGTGCTGACCCTGCGGCCTTGTCCAGCTAAGCCGGCCGCTGATTTCCCGCTTTAATTTTTCCTGCATGCCGGATATTTTTTGCAAAATATTTTCCGTCGGCTCGATAGCCAGAAAAGCACGGATATTTTTTTCGGAATCGGCCATAATTAATATTTTCCCTGCAGGAAATTTTTCAGCAAGAACAGAGCCGCTTCGGCAAATATGTCCTTATTCCTTTTGCGATCCCAGCGGTATGAGTAATGACGGCAAATTGTCTTTTGAGAGTCGGCCAGCGCGATATAAACAGTACCCACGGGTTTTTCCGCGCTTCCGCCGGTCGGCCCGGCAATGCCGGTGGAAGAAAGTCCCAGATCGGTTCCGGCCAGTTTACGCACGCCTTCAGCCATCAACCGCGCTGTTTCCTCGCTGACCGCACCGTGCTTTTCGATGATTTCGGCGGGAACACCCAGCATGCTGATTTTGGCGGCGTTGCTGTAAGTTACCAGCCCGCGTTCCAGATAATCGGAACTGCCGGAGACATCGGTGAGGCGGCTGGTAATCAGGCCGCCCGTGCATGATTCCGCCACCGCGATGGTCAGTTTCTTTTCAGTTAAAAGAGAGCCAATCACTTCTTCGAGTGTTTGTTCGCCATAAGCGAAGATATAATCCCGCAGACGCGCCGATACTTCGTCCTGCGCTGTTTGCAGATTTTTCCGCGCTTCATCCTGATTTTTTCCGCGCTCGATCAAAACGATATGGTTTTCAGGAAACACCGGATAAAAGCCGATACTCACGCCCAGCGATTGGAAATTAATATCCTTGACTTTGTCATCCACGGCGGCTTCGCCCAGCCCGAATGTCCGGATGGTTTGTTTGATGATGTACAGTTCATCCTGCGGAAAATGTTTGCGCAGAGCGGGGAAGACACTGTTTGTTACCATGAGCTTGGCTTCGGCGGGAACGCCGGGAATAACAAAAATCAGTTTTCCGTTTATCGGCAGGCAAAAGCCAGGCGCCGTGCCTCTGGCGTTGGGTATGACTTCGGCTCCCTGCGGGAACATGGCCTGCTTGGCGTTGTTTTCCACCCAGCGAAAATTGAATTTAGTGAAAATGTCTTTAATATAATTCAGAACGTTTTCATCCGTATATAAAGGAAGGCTGAAAGCTTTGGCAATGGCCTCGGTGGTAATGTCATCGGAGGTTGGCCCCAGCCCGCCGGAGCAGATGACGGCGTCGGTCAAAGACATAAGATAATCCAACCGTTCTTTGATGGCGGCGAAATCGTCACCCACGGACATGATGGCTTCCACGCCCCAGCCCTGCTGGCTGGCTTCGCGCGCGATGAAGGAGGCGTTCGTGTCCGCGATGCGTCCGTTCATGAGTTCATTGCCGATGGTTAGAATACCAATTTTCATAGCACTCCTTCAGCTTTGGAAAATGCCCATATGCTGCGTTGCGCTTCGTCACTCGTCGTTGCAGCGTATAACTAAATACGCCTCACTCCTCGTGACTTGCGCGCCTTGCCTCTGGAACATTTTGCAAAGCTGATCAAAAATTATTAAAATTTAAATAAATATACTAATAACCACAAAACTATGCCCGCGTAAATTCCGGCGGCGACATCATCAATTACAACTCCCCACCCGCCGGGCAGTCCCTGCAAGTTTCTGATAGGGAATGGTTTCCAAATATCAAAAATTCTGAAAAGAACAAACGCGGCGCAAAGGTTCAGGACGTTTATCGCCACCGGCAGCATGGTTATCTGCAGGCCGATAATTTCATCAATAACAATACGCTGATCGTCTTTTTTTTGATAAATCTCTTCCGCCTTTTGTGAAACATATATAGAAAGCGTCAGCAGGACGAGAACAAAAGATAAACGCAACATCCAGGGCATGGGCAAACAAAGCAGGCAAATCAAAACACCAACCAGTGTGCCCGCCGTTCCGGGTGCGTAGGGTGAAAGCCCTGAGCCGAATCCCGTGGCCAGAAATGTTATGAGCTTTTCGTTCAAAATATTCTCCGAAGTTCAGATGAAAAGTATTAAAATCTTAAAAAATTTGTTTTTAAAGCTTGACAATAGAACGATCGTTCTATATCATACATATCATGAAAGTCAAGCGAACTTTACAGGATGTAGAGAAAAAAATCACCGACTTTTTCCTGGAAAACGGAAGAATGCCCAGCTATTCGGAAATGGCTGAAATCATTGGAGTACGTTCCAAAAGTGTCGTTCATTTCTGGGTGGCTAAGTTATTGGATGCCGGTGTTGTGCAGAAAGATAGTAAGGGTTTGTTGACTCTCACAAAAAACCCCCGGGCTTTGAAATTGGCCGGGGAAGTCTGTGCCGGATTACCGGCTTCTGCCGAACAGGAAATAAGAGATATTGTATCTTTTGACGAATATCTGGTCAGTAATCCCGAAAAATCTTTTTTACTTTCTGTGACCGGCGATTCCATGATTGACGCGGGTATCATGGAAAAAGATTTGGTTATTGTGGAAAACAGCCGCGAACCGAAAAGCGGAGATATCGTTCTGGCCGAGGTGGACGGCAACTGGACGATGAAATATTTTCGCAGGAAGGGCGACAGGGTCATCCTTGAAGCCGCCAATGCGAGATATCCGGATATTATTGCAAGGGCGGATTTGCGTATCGCCGGTGTAATCACCGCCGTGATCAGAAAATATTACAAATGAGAAAATATTAATGAATTTAATAATTGTATGGTGCTTTGTTAATCGCAATCACCATTGCTTTTAGCTATCTCTAATACTCTACATACCCCTAATTCACATGCTTTTCGAGCATCACCGCACCCAAGTTCATTATTCCCCAGAGTTAAATAAACAGCACCCCTGTTATTGTACGCATCCGCATGATCCGGTTTCAAACGAATTATATCACTATAGTCATCGATGGCCAGATGATACTTACCGACTTTTGAGCGGGCGATTGCTCTATTGAAATAGGCAGGAATATAATCCGGTTTAAGACGGATGGTTTCGCTGAAATCTTGCAAGGCTTCTTTATATTGTCCTGATTTAATATTGATCATTCCCCTGTTAAAATATGCATTGGCATAATCAGGATTCAAGAGAAGAGCTTGATTAAAGTGATTAATAGCTTCCTTGTTTTTACCTTCGGCAGACATTGCAAGGCCTAAGCAATCATGCACAATATAAAAATCATTTCTTATCTCCAAAGCATGATGAAGGAGTTCTCTGCTGTTTTTCCAGTAACCACATTGCTTCCACGTTAGAATCGATAATATAATGAGAAGGATTAGTGACGCCGGGAATAAGATCTTTTTGCGCATATTTTCGCTTTGAAACAAATGCGGTACGCCCCAGGCCAGCATAATGGAAAGACCGATAGAGGGGATATAAATGTAACGGTCGGCCATTGCCTGAGAGCTAAATTGAATTATTCCGATTACAGGGGCAATCGTTATCGCGTACCATAGCCAACCGGTGAGCAGATAAGGGAATCGTCTTGCCGTAACGATAACATATATACTGATAAGGATAATAATCATGATGACTGCGACAACCTGCCAGAGAGGATATTGGTTTATAAAAGGATAGAAAAAGGTCATATCAAGGGGCCAGAATAATTTTTTTATGTAAGTCAAAAAAGAAATTAGCGCATTCGCTATACGTGAATGCAGAGGGAAGGAAGGATATTCTATGGAAAGCCCCTGTTGAGCCTTAAAAGTGAGGATGGAGAAAATAACGGAAAAAATAAAAAATAAAAATTTTTCCTTAAGCTGCCATAAAAATAAATGATCTTTTTTTAATGCAAAACGTTTTAGAGGCCAGTAATCAAAAAGGATCATAATGACAGGCAGAGTAATCGCCATGGATTTGCTCATAAGCGCGCAGATAAAAGAAAAAAGAACCAGTAGATATCTTTTCAGGGCAGGTTTTTCAGTATAATAGACGTAAGCATTTAACGTGAGCATCCAGAAAAAAGCGCTCAGGACATCTTTACGTTCAGTGATCCAGGCGACCGATTCCACGTGGAGAGGATGAAGCGCGAAAAAAGCGGCGACAAAAGCGCTTTTCCAGATTTCTCCGGTCACGTGATAAAACATCCTGAAGAGCAATAACGTGCTTAGGATATGCAGAATAAGATTCGTCAGGTGATAACCGCTGGCTTCGAGGCCGTATAGTTGATAATCAGAAATGAAAGATAGCCATGTCAAAGGATGCCAGAAAGAGGCATCTCTTATGCTGAACGCCCAGCCAATTTCTTTTAATGTAAAACCGGATTGTATATGATGATTTTCCAGAATGTATACAGGGTCATCAATAATAACAAATTCAAATTGCCTCACCTGCCAATAAACAGCAAACGTAACCAGTGTCAAAACTGTATAAACTATAAATTTTTTTATATTAATATTACTTGGCATCAGCATTTACTATCCAATACATTCGTAGAGATGTTTCACATCGAATGCCGGCAATTACCATGGCTTTCAGCAATTTCCAATATCTTACATATTCCCAATTCACATGCTTTTCGTGCGTCACGGCAGCCGAGTTCATTATTCCCCAGGGTTAAATAGACGGCCGCTCTGTTATTATAGGCATCGGCATAATCCGGTTTTAAACGAATGATTTTTTCATAGTCTTTGATGGCCAATTGATACTGGCCTGTTTTAGCGTATGTCATACCTCTGTTGAAATACGCAGGAATATAAACAGGATTAAGGCGAATTGTTTCGCTCAAGTCTTGCAAAGCATTTTGATATTGTTCTGCTAAAATATAAACAACTCCTCTGTTGTAATAGGCTTCGGTGTAATCGCGTTTCAGATGAATAGCCTTGCTGAGATCTTCTAAGGCTTGTTTTATTTCGTTAAGACCTGAATAAGCAGTACCGCGATTGTTGTAAGCATTGGCGTAAAGAGGATCAAGGCTGATGGCGTGATTATAATTTTTAATAGCCAATTCATACCGTCCTGTTTTCGTGTATGCATCTCCTATCATGTTGTAGGGGATGGCAGAATTTGGTTTTATGCGAATAGCTTCCTGAAAATGATGAATAGCTTTCTCGTTTTTTCCTTCGTCAAGCAATGTTCTGGCAAGATTGCTGTGAGCCAGATCGTTGTTTTGCGTAACGCTTAAAGTATGATAAAAAAGACCTGAACTGTTTTTCCAGAAACCGCATTGATGCCAGGTTAAAATAGACAGGCAGATGAGAAAGAATATTGCTGCCGGGAATAAGATCTTTTTACGCAGATTTTCACTTTTTGTAAGAAGCGGGATACCCCATGAAACCATCATGGCGATGCCTATAAAGGGTAGATAGGTATGACGATCTGCCCTTGCTTGTGCGCCCGCCTGGATCAGACCAATTAAGGGCATCATTGCGCCCATGTACCAAAACCAGCCAACAAATAAAAAAGGTGCTTTACGTAAGGAATAAAGAACAACAATAGTAATTAAGGTAAGAATAACAAGCGCAATTAAAACTTTCCATAAAGCCAGGGACGTTTCATAAGGGTAAAATACTGCCAGATTAAACGGCCAGAAAATTTTTACAAGATAAGTTGCATAAGAAACAATCGCGTTGAAGATGCGCGTGACAATTGGTAATTCCTGTATAGAAGTCAGTCTGCCGCCTTTGTTCTGAGCCAAGAAGATAATTATACTGGCTACGATGGTTAATAAAATAAAAGGAATTTTTTCACATATCAACCGTTTCGCGGAATTAAATTTCGCATCGTTTCTCTTGATCGTTTTCTGCCAGCGTTCCAACGGCCAGTAATCCAGGAGCATCAGAATAAAGGGCAAGGTGACCATCGTTTGTTTGGACATCAGCGCCAGCGTGAATAATGCCAGACACAAAAAATAGCCGGACTTTTTTAAATTCTCCGCATAAAGAGAGTACACATAAAGACAAGCCATACCGAAAAACATGCTCAGAACATCTTTTCGTTCTGCCGCCCAGGCCACTGATTCCACACGCAGGGGATGTAAAGCAAAAAAAGCGGCGGCAAAGGCCGCAGCCCAGACATTTTTTGTTGTCTTGTTCAAAAAAAGAAACAAAAGGATAACGGCGCCAATATGCAGGAAAAGACTGACAAGATGATGGTATGAGGCGTTCGCACCGAAGAGGCTCCAATCCGTTATATGTGATAGCCAGGTGAGCGGGTGCCAATAGCTGAAATGTGTTGTCGTAAATGCCCATTTGATGCTTTCCGGATTAATGCCGGATTGAATATGATAGTTTTCGGTAATATACTGATCATCATCGCAGTTAATAAAATCGTTACCTACGATACGCCCGAAGGTAATGCAGGAAGAGACAATTAACAAGACAAGAATTAAATAAAAAAGTTTTTTATTCATCGCATTTCTTAACGGACACAGTACTCCGATACAGTCAACGTTATTCGTCAGGGCAAAAAATCAAATTAATTGCAGAGCTTTCTGCTTTTTGCGCTGTTTAATGCCTTGCATTGTCCAAGTTCGCAGGCCTTTTTTGCGTCCGCACAACCGGATACGGTATTTCCCAGATTCAGATAAGATAACGCTCTGTTGTTCCAGGCGTGGACATGATTGGGCTTGAGGTGGATCACTACATTAAAGTCATTGATGGCTTGCTGGTATAAGCCGAGTTTATCCAGCGCAATACCCCTGTTGTTATAAACATTGGCATAATCAGGTTGCATGTAAATTGCTTTATTGAAATCATCAATGGCGAGTCGGTATTGTCCGGTTTTAGCATAAGATGTGCCCCGGTTGTAATATGCATCGACGTAATATGGAGCCAGGGCAATGGCTTTGTTAAAATCGGCAATTGCCAGGTCATGTTTGTCCAGTTCGGCGAAAGCTTTCCCTCTGTGGCCATAATTGATTGGAGCGGAAGGATCCATGCGTATCGCTTTATTATAATGATAAATGGCCTTATTAAAGTTGCCTTTTTCCGCCAGAGCCGTGGCGAGATTGGCATGTGCCACGTAATTTTCTGTTGTCACCTGTAAAGTATGAATGAAGAGATGAAGGCTGTCTTTCCAATATCCGCATTGCTGCCTGGCTATAACAGTAAGTAAAATAATGGCTGCTATGGATGCCGTGAATAAAATTTTCTTGTTTTTGATTAGATACGGAATTCCCCATGCCAGCATGATTGCCAGACCGATAGAAGGCAGATAATGGTAACGATCAGCCATCGCGTCATTCCCAACCTGAACAAGCTTAATAACCGGGATAAGGGTTATAGCGAACCATAACCAGCCGACAAAGAGATACGGCAGACGCTTTGCCATTGCAATAACGGCAATGCTGATCATAATAATCAACATTGACGCTCCCCAAACCTGCCAGAGGGGGATATGATTGGTGAGAGGATAAAAAACAGCCATATCATGAGGCCAGAATGTTTTTTCCAGATAAGTGATAAAAGATACAGGAATGTTGGCAAGACGATCACCAAGAGAAAAATGTTTTCCGGCAAAAGGAGCGTTCGAAGGATAAAGATTTACGATAACAAGAGACAAAGACAAAACGGCAAATAGCAATTTTTCCCTGACCTGCCACCAAACCCAATTGGCCTTTTGGGACTGAAAACGTCTGAGCGGCCAGTAATCCAGCAGAATCATAACCACCGGCAGGGTGATCACCATGGGCTTGCTCATCAACGCCAGGATAAAAGAAAAAAACACCAGCAGGTATCTTTTGATCATCGGCTTCTCGGTGTAATAGACATAAAAACATAACGTCAGCATCCAGAAGAAAGCGCTTAAGACATCTTTTCGTTCGGATATCCAGGCGACCGATTCCACATGCAGAGGATGCAGGGCGAACAAAGCGGCGACGAAGGCACTGGGCCAGATTTGATTGGTCATGCGGTTAAAAAGCCAGAAGAGCAGCAGCGTGCTGAGGATATGGAGGATAAGGTTGGTGACATGATAACCGCTGGCGTTCAAGCCGTAAAGCTGATAATCGAACATGAAAGAAATCCAAACCAGCGGATTCCATAAACCGAAATATCTCGTGGTAAATGCCCAGCGTACATTTTCCAATTTTAATCCGGACTGTATATTAGTGTTTTGTGTTACATAAAAATTATCATCTAAATTGACAAAGTCATATTGAATGACCTGTCCATAAACAATCAGGGTGACGGCTATCAACGCGATATAAACGATTATCTTCTTTTTGCTTTCATTGATATTTGGTTTTTTAAACATTGTCCGATTGTATCGCCGGTTGAAATGCCGGCGTGATTATTTTTTGATTTTCAGGAATATCTTTTTTTAAAATAAAGTCAAGCATATCTAAAAAAGCTAAAATGAATCAGCGGCACAAATCCTTGTCTTGAGCCCAGAGCAATGTTTTACAACTTCCCAGTTCGCAGGCTTTTTTTGCATCGTTACATCCTGATACAATGTCACCATGATTCAAGTGTAAATTTGCCCTGTTGGTGTAGATATCAGGATTATGGGGTTGCAAATGAATGGCCTTGTTAAAACCATCAAGGGCTGATTGTAACTGCCCCATTTTAGCATAAACAACTGCTCTGTTATTGAAAGCATCAGCTTGATCGGGTTTTATTTGGATGGCTTTGTTATAATAATAAACAGCTTCTTTGAAATCACTTTTTTCTGCCTTATAAGATGCGAGATTGATGAGTGCGTGATAATTGTGACTGTTTACACGCAGAGCATGGCTGAAAACGGTTATGCTGTTTTTCCAGTATCCACATTGCTTCCAGGTTATAACTGAAAATATAATAAGTATCGCTCCAGCTCCTAAAAATAAAAACTTTTTGCGCAAACTTTTATTTTTGAATAGGCGTGGCACGCCCCAGGCCAGCATGATGGAAAGTCCTATGGAAGGCAAGTAGGTAAAGCGATCAGCCATTGCATTACTGCCTACAGGGATAATTCCCATGACCGGTAAAAGAACCAGTACGTACCAGAACCATCCGGCAAATAGATAAGGCAGACTTTCCCTTTTTAAAATTGTGGCAATGCTGATAAGAAGAATCAACGACACTGTCCCTAGTATCTGCCAAAAGGAAGCTTGAACTAAAAAAGGGTAGCAGACGGCGAGATCCTGAGGCCAGAATGTTTTTTCCAAATATATTACAAAAGAATAAAGAGCATTAATGATTCGGGATTCCAGAGGCAATGGCCAACCTTTAATGAGCAGTTTTGGCTGGATATGGATTGTTATCAATGAAAAAATTACCGATAAAATAACAAGAGGCCATTTTTCCTTGATCTGCCACAAAAACACATTGCCCTTTTGCGATTCAAACCGTTTGAGCGGCCAGTAATCCAGCAACATCATAATCAACGGCAACGTGATCACCATGGGTTTGCTCAGCAATGCCAATACAAATGAGAAGAATACAAGGAGGTATCTTTTTGCGGATTGTTTTTCCGTATAGAAAACATACAGACATAAGGTCAGCACCCAGAAGAAAGCGCTCAACACGTCTTTTCGTTCGGATATCCAGGCCACCGATTCCACATGCAGGGGATGCAGGGCGAAGAAAGCGGCGATAAAAGCACTGGGCCAGACTTGATTGGTCATGCGGTGAAAGAGCCAGAACAATAACAAGGTGCTGAGGATATGAAAGATGATGTTGGTTACATGATAACCACCGGCGTTCAGACCGTAGAGCTGGTAATCGAGCATCAGAGAAAGCCAGGTCAGGGGATGCCAGAAATCCGCATAAGTCGTGCTGAAAGCCCAACGGAGGCCATCTATGGAAAGTCCCGATTTGATATGAAGGTTTTCTGTAACATAAACATTGTCATCAAGATTGACAAAATCAAATTGATGCACCTGCCAGTAAACGGCAAAGGTTATTGCTGCTAAAATAATATAGATAATTAGCGTTTTTTTTCTTTCACTGATATTCAATTTATTCATCATCATATGATATCATTGCAAATCTGAAGACGCTGATACTGTTTTTCATTTTGAGCAATATCTGTTTTTTAGATAAAGTCAAATGCAAGCTGTGTTGTACTCAATATTTTTTGAGCGATCATTCTTTTCATAGTCATTCCTGCTTATTTATATAAACGACCGGGTTCTGTGCGACCCCGTTCAGGCGTTTAAAATTATCACGAATGTATTGATCAATGATTGGGTGGGTGTTACTAAAACGTAACTCGTCACGCCCATCCAGAGGGGAGTTGTCGATGATGGCAAGACTGGGATTAGCAGCTTTGATCCTTTGGATTTCAGCTTCCTGAAAAGCTTTGCTGCGAGGGCCTGTAGCGTAGATATCCCACATAGGGGATTTGCGTCCAATGACCGCATAAGCACTGGGACAGAACGGGGCGCAAATAAAGGTCCGGTCAGCGGGTATAAACTGTTTTTCAAGTTTGTTAAGAATTATTAAATGTTGCGCCGTTCTTAAAGGTATCTTGAGATTGTCTCCGCCTACTTTCATAGGAATGCACTGATTGTTTGAACAACAATACCATCCGGGATGGAAGGGAAGCATAATAAATAAACTGACACTGCAAAGCAAAACGATACCGCTCCAAGCAATCTTTTTAGATTGATTGGTCAATATCGCAAAGATGCCGATGAGGACAGGAGAGATGCTTCTTGCGAGATGGGATAAATCGGCTCTTGAAAACGCATAGTGCGCATAGGGAAGCGCTACAAGAATTGCAGCAGCCAGCACTGGGGAAACAGGATTTTTGTGCAACCGCTGACGGATTAACCAGACAATTCCTGCTATTCCGAAGAGTAATAAGGAAATGAAGGCAAAACCTATGGTTATACTTCTGAGTATTTCAATAATGGGCAGTTTTATGAATGGTACACGCCATGGCCATGGCACCGGTAAAGGAATATTTGTTGACTTAGCTTCTAAGAGGACTACCGGACGAATGATATCCCAGAATGCAGTCGCAAAGCCCGGAACAACCGCAAGAAATATGAGCATCGGCAGATAACCGGTGAGGACACCCAGGAACCAGAATGAAAACGCTGTAACCAGATTGGGAGTATTCTCGCGTTGACGGAGTAAATAAAGCATAACGCTTATGCTGCCGATAACACCGTAAAGGCCGTGATTTCGGCCGAAAACGGCAACAAGTCCGATGATAAGACCGGTTAGAAAATATCGATAGCGAGAAGGTTGTTCAATTAGAAAAGATAAGGAGGCGATCAGGATCATAGGAAGCGACACATCGAAAAGTTTGTGTGGATGGACCATCCATGCCACCAGAGAGATCATTGCCAGCATCCAGAAGGCAAGGCTTCGTTTTTTGAAATTACGAATGAGCACCAAAAAAATAATGCAGAATGCTATGGTTTGAAAAATTACGGCTGCAATACGCAATGTAATAACACCATTATCGCCAGATAATTGCATTAAAGCAGCTGACCAGTAATAGCGTCCAATGTCGTATGAATCAAAATCACGAAATGGTACTTCTCCCGCCAATACCCTTTGCGTGCCATACCAGAGGAAACCTTCATCCGACATGCTGAATCCCTGGCGACCTTCCCAAAGAAAAAGTGTGATCATGACTGTGAGAATCATCAGTAATATTAAAATAATCTGATGGGTTGTGTTTGAAAGATATTTGCTTTTTGTAGGAGATTGTTTGTTCATGGAATGCATCGCTGATATTTTTTCAGTATAGTCAAATTTATCTAATTCATTTAAAACAATCTACCTGCATAGTCCTTTGCCTTTTGCCCATATCAGCGTTTTGCAATTTCCCAGTTGGCATGCTTTTAAAGCGTTGCTGCATCCTGAAATATTGTTCTTCATGGTCAAATAAATAAAAGCTCTGTTGTTGTATGCACCGGCATGGTTGGGCATAATTCGAATAGCTTCATTAAAGTTTTTCAATGCAACCTCGTACTGGCCAAGAGTATGGTAAATAATTCCAAGATTATAATACGCCTCGGCATAATCCGGTTTGACGCGTATTGCTTCATGGAAATTCATAATAGCTTTTTGATATTGTCCGAGGCGAAAGTAAATAACCCCTTTGTTGTAATTGGCCGCGTGATAATTATTTATGCGGATGGTTTTGTCATAATGATATAAAGCCTTCTGTGTTTCTCCCCTTTCCAACAGAGCAGAGGCGAGGTTAAGATGCGCCATATAGTTTTTTTGGGTAACCTGTAACGCATGGCTGAAGAGCGTGATGCTGTTTTTCCAGGAAGAGCATTGTTGCCACGTCAAAAAAGAAAGAAAAATCAGAAACGCTATGGCGGCCGGAAATAATATTATTTTGTTCAGGTTTTCGTGGCGGAATAAAAGAGGCATGCCCCAGGCAAGTCCGACAGCAATGCCTATGGATGAAAGATAATGATAACGGTCGGTCATTGCAAAATCCCCTATTTGAAGAATGCCGATGACAGGAAAAATTATTATCCCATACCAGAACCATCCGGCAAATAAATAAGGATGACGTTTTGCCATGACAATAACAGCGGCTGTGATTAGAATAATCAGCAAGAATGCTCCTGCAACCTGCCAGGATGGCGTGACGTCTGGAAACGGGTAAAATATTGCCAGGTTAACCGGCCAGAATGTTTTTATCAGATAAGTAACAAAGGCAACTGGAGCATTGGCCAGACGGGAAATAAAAGAAATGCTGATGGTGTCCTTTTTGTCCGGAGTATAGAAAGTGATCATGACAAGGATCAGGGATAATACAAAGAAAGGGATTTTTTCTTTCACCTGCCACAACAGCCAATTGCCTTTTTCCGGTTCAAAGCGTTTTAACGGCCAGTAATCCAGTAAAATCATAATCACCGGCAAGGTGATCACCATGGGCTTGCTCATCAAAGCCATAATAAACGCAAAAAGAACCAGCAGGTATCTCTTCAGAACCGGTTTTTCGGTGTAATAGACATAAAAACACAGGGTCAGCACCCAGAAAAAAGCGCTTAAGACATCTTTCCGTTCTGCTATCCAGACCACCGATTCCACATGCAGAGGATGCAGGGCGAAAAAAGCGGCGACAAAGGCGCTTTTCCATATTGCATGAGTCATGCGGTGAAAAAGCCGGAAGAGCAGCAGCGTGCTGAGGATATGCAGGATAAGGTTGGTAACATGATAACCGCCGGCGTTCATGCCGTAAAACTCGTAATCCACCATGAACGACAACCACACGAGGGGATTCCATAAGCCGAAATATTTTGAGCTAAAAGACCAGAGAAATCCTTGTGGCGTTAAACCGGATTGAACAACACTGTTTTCAGAAACGTAAATATTATCATCAAAATTAACGAAATCGAATTTGTTTACCTGCCAGTAAACGGCAACGGTCATAGCAACCAGAACAATGGAAACAAAAAAAATCTGTCTTTGATGATTAAAAGTTGTTTTATTGAACAGGGGATAACCTCCGCGAGGAGCCGGATGCTCCTGCAATTACAATACTTCCCGCGATTTCAATGCGCATGAACTCCCCCGCGTGAGGACAGGTGCCATGCCGTGGCATTCATTGGCGTTTTTTTTTAAATATTATCTTTTTATATCTTGGTCTGAACCTTTTTAATATCTACAACGTTATCCGGAGCTTTTTGAGGTTCTGTATTTTTTATATCTGTCATGATAGGTTTATTGAGCGAACTATCCTCATAAAAATCCTCGACTAATGCTAAATATTCGGCCAGAAGTTTGCGGCTGACAACGAAAATATGTCCGATATTTTTTTCAATGACGCGATTCAGTCCGCCACAGGTAAATTTAACATTGCCTGTATCCACGCATCCCCACGTTTCTCCGGCCACGCAGGAGCCTGCCGGCGCGATGGGATCACGGGATCCCTTGTAATCAAAGATTCTGAGCCCCGCTTTTTTCAGAATAGACATATTAACCGGCTTACCGTCAAATTTGGGATTGGAGGAAGGAAGGCGATATTTTCCCTCATAGACCTGATTACCGATAAAGATATTCTGAATCCACTGAACATGAGCGTTGACCGGGAATTTGGTGCCGTGCGTCAACCAGTATAGAAATGGCGCCGCATCGGCGATGGATTCTTTAATTTCCGCGCGTCCATAAAAACCAAGGACAACTGTGTGCTGAACCCCCGGCTGTATTTCATTCATTCCCGCTTCGATGACCTGGGGAGGAATGTTCACCGAGCCAAAAAGCTCTTTCATCAGGTAAGGATCATAATCGCGGCGGATGAGGGAACGAATCGGATGGTGTCCGCTGTCCTCATCATCAAACTTTATCGGAGAAGCCATCAAGGCAATTTTCTTGATATCCATCGGTTTCCCCGCCGCCAGAAGTTCTTCTGCCCGTCTGGCCAGATAGGGCAGGATCAACGTGCCGCCCATGCAATAAGCCATGATATATATTTCGTCCTGCGGGTGCCTCATCTTNNAGTTCTGTTTCTTCCCAGCCGGGGTCGCCGTGGTCCACCATATAAATAACATAACCTTTTTTAAGCATAGCCTCGACCACCGATTTTCCAGTGGCCAGATCGAAAAGTTCCGGTTTGTTGATAAGAGGCGTCGCCATGTAGATTATTTTGCCATTTGGTTTAACGCTTTCGGCTGCTGGATAATAACGCAGCCTCACCCGGTGATTTAATGAGCCTTCAACGTATTCATAGTGTGAACAACCGATTTTCCCCTGTGTCGCCCTTTCTGAATATTCTTTGATGTCAAAAGCGTTTGCTTCATAGAGATTCTCGAGGCGGATGCGATTTTCAGCGAGATATTCCTCGAAAGAGGTTCGCATTGTCCCGTCAGGATTCGTCTTGGCAAAGGGAAGCGGCTTATCTGCAAAAGGTTTTTCCGTGATTAGAACCAGCAAACATTTTAAAAGCTCCTTCATTGCCTTCAGGCGTGAAAGCCCTAAATTGTTATATTGCTGTTCCAGCTGGGCGAACTCATCCATATAGTTTTTTAAATATGCTTTGCCCTTTTGCGTTGAGCAAATCATGTTGGCTTTTTCTCTATTGAATTTTCCATCTTTAATGAAAAAACCGGTTAACGTGTAAAGAAGACGGGAATAGCTTTTGTATATCCAACCATTTAGATCGGCAATGGCATCAGGATTTCTGGAAGCGCCGACGGCCAGACGGGCGCTTGCCTTAACATGTCGCAGCATCGAATCGAGCATGGCGCTCTGCCACGACGCAGCTATCGCCAGTGGTCCAAAAAGCCATACGTCCTTTTTAATCGTATTGAGCATTTGCTGATAGTTGAATAAGCCTCTTATTTGCTGGCCGACCAATTTACTTTTCCAGGCAATTGTGGTGTCCAAATCTTCCAGATTATCGGCGGGGGAAAAATCTATTACACTGAGCAGTTCATCAGGCGTGATTTTTGAATTTTTTCCATTAATCATAGATTAACCTCTTTATGGATTTTATTTGTATGACTCAACTTTTAGTGAAATATCCGGCCCCGTGGGGCCGAATTATAACCCGGCGCTTGTCCCGGGATTTATACCCGTGATGAATCATACTGTCAATACGGTATGCAAGGTAAATTAAGTTGACAAATATATCCTTATATATTAAAAATAAACGCAGATTTAAAGAGTTTCGTCATGAAATTGCTGCTGGCGAAACCGACATCCATGTAATTATTCCATTAGTTTAAAATTTGAACAATTATTCTTTTTTTAACATTTAATTGCTGTTTCCTTCAATAGTTTTTTTAGACGGAGTGAATAATGACCGAAGAAGACCAAAAGAGTCAATTTAACGAATCTTCCATTTTCCCCTGGCTGCAGATGGTGGCGGACATGTGGCTGAATATGTCCAAAGCGATGCCGTCCGGTTCACAGACGGCGTTAAACACTCAAACCGCACTTCAGAACCGCTTTACCCAACAGCTTGATACCAATTTAAATCTGCTCAAATCATTTTCAAGGATGATGAAACAGCCGGAATCCGAATCGGCGGCGACTAATGCTTTGAGCGCCCTGCCGGATATTTTTCTAAAAATGGCCAAGTCCGGTTTTGAAGCGGCAATGCAGATACAAAACCATTTGCTGGAAAAAGCCGGCAAAATCGGCAAACGAACGGAAGCATATAATTTTGAAAACCTTGATCAGGATGTCTTTAAAGCCTTAAACGAAGTTTATGAAAAAGAGATACAACAGTATTTTAAGGTTCCTCCCCTTGGACTGACCCGTTTTTACCAGGAACGTTTTAATGAACTGCTCAACAAGCACAATATTTTTGAAACGACTCTGGCCGAGTTTCTTTCCATTCTTTATTTGCCGATGGAAAAGTCTTTTAAGGTTTTTCAGGAAAAACTTAAGCAAATGGCGGAAGAGGGGAATATTCCCACGGCGACAAAAGAAAATTACGCCATGTGGCTGAAGATTCTGGAAGGCCATTACATGAATCTTTTCAAATCGGTCGATTATACTGAAGCATTGCACCGTGTCCTCAAACATTTTGAGAATTTCATGATTGCGAAAAATGAAACGATGCAGGATTACCTGCAGATGCTTCCTGTTGTGACCCATAAAGACATTGATGACCTTTATAAAGAATTTCATCTGCTGAAAAAGAGGGTCAGGGAACTGGAAAAAATACTGGGTATTTCTCCCAATACTGTCGATGTCGGCAAGTAAATTTCACTGATAAATTCACAGGAGATTGCCGCAGATTTAAGAAGGGATGCTTTTTTCATGGATTCAACAAAAATTCCACTGGATTTGATTCTGGAAAAGATAGCCGAGGACGCGGAAAAAGTGCAGCAGCGCGTTTCCAAAGCTTCCGAAGTTCTTCAGGGACAACTGAACACCGATCTTGCCTCGACACCTTATGAAATTGTTTATGAAGAAGACAGAGTAAAGGTCAAACATTACTTTCGCAATGAAAGCGCGGAAAATAAATTGAAAGTGCCTTTATTGGTTGTTTACGCGCTGATTAACCGGGAAACGATGCTCGACTTACAGCCGGACAGGAGCGTTGTCAAAACTTTTCTGGAAGGCGGCATCGACCTTTATATGATTGACTGGGGTTATCCCAAGCGCAAGGATCGTTTTTTAACAATTAACGATCATGTCAACGGTTACATGAACAACATCGTCGATTTCATCCGCAAAAAACATAACGTTCCCAAAATCAATCTGATGGGAATATGCATGGGCGGAAGTTTCTGCGTCATGTATTCAGCCCTGCATCCGGATAAGATAAAAAATCTGGTGACGACGGTTACCCCTTCGAGCTTCGATACGGACAAGGGTCTTCTGCATGTGTGGATGAAAGATATCGATGTGGATGGATTAATTAAAACATATGGCAATATTCCCGGAGATTTGATGAATTTCGGATTTCTCCTGCTTAATCCCGCGCGCCTGATGATTGATAAATACATCGGGTTCATGGAAAACATGGACAATAAGGATTTTGTTGAAAATTTCGTACGGATGGAACGCTGGATTTTCGACAGCCCCGATGTTCCCGGGGAAACCTTCCGTCAGTTTGTGGAAGACGGTTACAAGAAAAATCTTCTGATTCAGAGCAAAATGCTTCTGGGGGGAAAAAGGGTCGATTTGAAAAAACTGACCATGCCTCTTTTGAATTTCTTCGGCGAGTATGATCATCTGGTGCCTCCGGAAGCCTGTGAGCAATTGACCAAGGCGGTAGGCAGTAATGATGTCGAAGATGTGCGTCTGGAAACCGGACATATCGGCATATATGTGAGTTCTAAATTCCAGAAACTGTTTGCACCGAAGATTGTCCAGTGGCTCAAGGAAAGAGACCAGGAAGAAATAGTTGCTGAGCCTGGGAAAATTTCTGCGCGTGCAGGAAGGGAACGCAGACCGGCGATTAAAAAGAAAGTTGCAAAAACCGTAAAAAAGAATACAGCAGCAAGAAAAGCTTAATTGATAATATTAACAATGTTTCAGAACAGATAGCAAGGGAGAAGAAGTATGTCAACAAAAGGAAGCTTTTTTGGGGTTTTGAGCAAACTCACTAAAGAAGTCAGTGAAACAGAAGATTTGGTTAAAATACCGCATTTAATTGTATCTGCAGCCGTGGAAGCATTGAAAGCCAAAGCCGCGGTGATTTTTCTGAGAGATGAGGATAAGAAAGGCTTCATCAGTAATCAAGCTGCGGCTCAATGCGGGCTTTCTGATAAATACATCCATGCTGGAACTGCTCACGCTATTAAGATAAGTCCTCAATTGCTTAAAGATGGATATATGTATTTTCGTGACGCAACAACGGATAAGCGGCTGATGAATCATAAAGCCAAAAAAGAAGAAGGCATCGGTTCAATTATCTCCGTGCCCATTGTGTTTAGAAAGAAGATGCTGGGAATTTTGAGCATATATACCAAAGAGATTCGCGACTTTACTAAAGACGAAATAGAGTTTCTTTTCATTCTGGCCGAACAGGGGGGGTTTGCCATTCAAAACGCCAATTTAATAAAGAAACTACGTGGCCTATCAAAAAAATTTCTTGATCTGTCTGCGAGTATGTCTTCAAGTCTTGATGTGAAAAAAATTATCCAGGCATTGACTCAGGAATTGGTGGATGAACTGCATCTAAAGGCTGCTTCAGTAAGGCTTCTGGATGAAGGAACGCTAACTTTAAAATTGGTGGCCAGTTTCGGTCTGAGTGATAAGTATCTTAACAAAGGGCCGGTTGCGGCGGATAAAAACATCGCCCGGGCTCTCAAAGGAGAAACGATTTACATCAAAGATGTTTTAACGGATCCCGGCATTCAGTACAAAAAGGAAAAAGAAGCGGAAGGCATTGTTTCCATGTTGTATGTTCCAATAAAATCTCACGATAAAGTCATTGGCGTTCTCAATATTTACAGCAGTTTGTCAAGGGAATTCACCGAAGATGAAATCATGCTGGTAACGGCTCTGGCTTATCAGGGAGGTCTCGCCATCAGCAACGCCAGCATGTATATGATGTTGCAGGAAGATCTTAAGGACTTGAAGGATAATATCTGGAGCCATAAATGCTGGTTCTAAAACCGCGAAACTTCATATCCTCCGCTAGCGGAGGTGTCCCGATGTTGCATCGGGACGGAGGTGGAACTTGTAGGGACTGTTCTAACCTAAAGGTCACAATGCCCGAACAGTCCGAAGAAAATTATATGAATAGTAGCGAGCAGCATTTTGCATCAGGAGGGAAATTTTATGATTACCGGGAAGAGTATTGATAATCTTAAAGTAGGAGATGTTGCGGAATTTGCCAAGACGGTGACGGAAACCGATATTTATTTGTACGCGGGCATTACCGGCGATTTCAATCCGGCGCATGTCAATGAAGAATACGCCAAAAACACTTTTTTCAAAACGCGCATTGCGCATGGCATGCTCACCGCCGGATTTATTTCCGCCATTATCGCCAATCAATTGCCCGGGCCCGGAACCATCTACCTGAATCAGAATTTGAGTTTTCTGGCGCCGGTGCGCATCGGCGATACGGTAACCGGACGGGTGGAAGTTCTGGAATTAAACGCAGAGAAAAATCGTGTCCGGCTGAAAACCACCTGCACCAATCAGGAAGGGACGGTTGTGCTTTCCGGCGAAGGCTTGGTCAGTCCGCCAAAAGCGCTGAAAGCATAATAAGATTAAAAATCAATAAGTCAGGATTTGTATAGTTGCAAATCCTGACTTATTTAAAAGCGATCCTTCCGAAGGCATTTTTATCTGTTCATCAAGAAACTTTAAGTCTCAGTTTTTCTAAAAGAAAATCTCGAATGTCCGAAGTAACTGACGATGGCGATAACGGGTATCAACAAAGCGCCGGAAATTTTGGGATTGATTTTAAATACCTCGACAAAAACGGGAAGCAACACGAGACCGAGAATATTGGTCACCGTATATGTTGAGTAAAACTTGATATACTCCATGATGATACCTTTGCCCCGGACGGTTGATTTAAACGTAAAATATTTATGGAAAATAAAAGAATTGGTAATCGATATAATATTCGCCAAAATTGCAGCGGTCATGTAGGCCATATATCGTTTTTGAAAAACGAATGTGAAAAGGTGATCAAGGCTTATATAGACTAAAAAGCTGAAAATCGTGTTCCACACACCAATGAAAAAAAAGCGAATCTTTACCTGGTGATTATGCCATACTTCTTTCCATGATATTTGCAAGAGGGATGCTCCATCAACCGACAATCATAGGGGAACTCATTGTCTGTGAATTTGTTAAAAAAATCATAATTTATTGTTCTTCTCTAAAAATACCGTAAGTTTGTTAAGCGCCCTGTCCACTTCTTCGGGTTTTACATCCTGAAACACTTTTAGTCTGTTATTAGATAAGAAAAGGACGGCAGGCAAGTATGCGGTGCTGCGTTTTTTATCTTTCTTGATTGCGCTAACAATTTGTTCCGTTTGGAACCATGTCTTTTTTAGCGGTACTGATAAAAGATTCACAACAATATTTTTAATTCGAACAGCTTTTTTTTCGTCCAGTATGTTTCTCGCAACGGAGATATGATTTGCGGTTATCAGGCCCAGGGTTACGGCCTGACCGTGCGGTACCCCGTAATTACTGACTTTTTCAAATGCATGGCCGAAGGTGTGGGCGAAGTTCAGCAGATTCCTGACACCAAAATCATATTCATCTTTTTCGATAAACGTTTTTTTGAATTTTAGTGATCTTTCGGTAAAGAGCTTCAACGTCTTCACATCTCGTCCTAAGAGCTTTCCCATATTTCTTTCCAGCAGGTCAATACCGTCTTTTGCCGACATGATATTGAACTTGGCCACTTCACCCAATCCGCTCAGGTAGTCGTCTTCTGTCAGGGTTTTTACAAAGTCCAAGTAAATATAAATTCTGTCAGGTGCGTAGAAAGTTCCCAGCAGGTTTTTGAAACTGAGATAATTAAGAGACGTTTTGGAGCCGATGCAACTGTCGCATTGGGCCAGCAAGGTTGTCGGGATAAAAGTCCATTTTACCCCTCTGTTATATATGTTCGCCGCGAAACCCGTAACATCCTGAACAATACCTCCACCGATGGAAAGTAGCTCTTCTTTTCGTTTAAAAGAAATTTCTGCCATCTTTTTGCATATGGTCAGCGCCGAATTAATGTTTTTTCTGCTTTCAATTGCTTTGAAAAGATAAACGGAAGAAAGATCTATATTTTTCAGAAGGGTATTTTTGTATATATCAAAAACCTGTTCATCTATGATGATGAGCCTATATTGGTTCTTTAGTATTTTTTCGATATGATGACGGTCAACAATGTCAGCCGAATATGTTTTGCTGCGGGATTTGATTTTCATTTAACGGTAAATCCTCCATCCACGACTATTTTTTGTCCGGTCATATAGGTGTTGTTCTCCGATCCCAGATAATAAACAATTTCAGCAATTTCCTCCGGTTCGGCAAACCGGCCCAGTGGAATTTCACCATATATCTTCTTTGCCTCTTTCAGCGGAACATTCTTTTTGGTTAACGCTGTATTGACGTATCCGGGACATACTGTATTGACCAGGATATTATACTTGCCCAGTTCTACTGCCAGTGTGTTCGTTATACCGTGAATACCGTTTTTCGTCATCGAATAAACACATCTTTTTTCTTTTGAAACAACTCCCCAAATGGATCCTATATTGATGATGCGCCCATAACCTCTTTTTTTCATGCCATCTGTCAGGGCGCGTGTGATAAGCAGTGGCGCAATTAAATTGACGTTAACCGTTTCCATCAAATCACTGTTTTTGATATTCTGAATCTCTGCCAATGGATTGATCCCGGCGTTGTTCACCAGGCAATCAACCGTAAGATTTTTATTTTTTTTAAAATAGTTTTCTATGGATTTTAGTGATAGCAGGTTCATCACCTGACGGGTCGGCATGATGATTTGATATCCATGATCACGAAAACGCTTTGCAATCGCTAATCCTATGCCTCTGTTTCCGCCTGTTATAAAAAGTGTTTTCATAAGCGACCTTCCTGTGCGAGAAATGACAATTCGGTTATTTTAAGCATTCACGTATTTTTTTTAAATTAGTTCTTAACATAAAGAGAAGGTGTTAAAAATTCAAGTTTAATATTCGTTCCTATCGCGGCAAGAGCCTTTTTTACGGCTTCATTGCGCAAGACAACATCATCATCGCAGAAAAGAAATTGAATATATTCGACCGGATAATTTCTGGCGTTGTCGGCGGAATATCCGTCAAACCCGGCCAGATACGCTTGTTTGATCTTCATGTTGACCAGGATCTTCAGGAGCATCAGCATCGGATTGTCTCTGATCAATACGTCTTCGTTGACCAGAGAAGTGAAGTTGAATTTGTAATCTATTTTTTTGTTCGATTCCGAGACGTTTGATGTGCAGATGACTTTGACATCAAGATCTTTCCTGTAAATTTTATTAAAGAACTGGCTGTATCGTTTTGCGTTACCCATAAAAACGTAATTCGGATCAAAGTCGTCATTGATAAAATTGATAGTGATGATCAACGGATTTTTTTCATGGATGAACGAGCGAATTTTTTCCGCATGAAGTTCTATGGACTTGCCCGGCGCGATTATGAGAATATTCCGTCGGCCGAGTTCGTTGCTCAGTGAAGCGTAAGCGCCGAAGTCTTCGATAACCTTGTCCTGATATTCAAGGTAGAGGTTTTCCATGAGGGCCCGGTTGAAGGTCAGTTTATTTTCCGGCGGTATTTTTGCAATAATCTCCTGGATGGACTTTACCGACAAGGTTTTCTTATTCAGCAAATTGCTGACGTAATCCGGGTGACAGTCATTGGATGCGGCAATAAAGTATTTGAAAGAATAGCCCCAGTATTGTTTTTCGTATTCCTTCATGATATCCACATCAATTGCTTCCAGGAGTTGATCGAGATTGTATTGACTTCCATAATTTTCGTTTACGTGCATGGCCAGCAATTCTGTGCAGGCATTGCCCGCACTTTTGCCCATGCCGTAAAGCGATCCGTCCACGATGAGCTCTCTGTCGGAATCAACGGCCATCAGTTCGGTGCAGTTGGCATACCCCAACTGAAAGTTGTTGTGGGAATGATAGCCGATTAAAATTTCTTCAGAAAGGTTTTTATCTATGAGATTGAAGTAATGTAATAATTCTTTCTTATGCATCAGACCGTAAGTGTCCACGATGGAAATACTGTATGGCGCCAATTCATTAACTTTTTTCAGAAGCTCCATCATTTCGTTGTCGCTGTAGGTTGTTACGGAAACAGGCTGGAGGGATAATTTGTATCCTTTTTTCTTGATTTCCTTGCAAAATTTGAGCGCTTGCGGATAATCTTTTTTCTTGAAAATAACCCTGATGCCATCGAGAACGGAATCTTTCTGCTCAGTCAGTTTTTCTATGCCACATGTTCCATAATCGATCATTGCCAGAATCATTGCGCCTTTGATATCGAGATTTTTGAATACAGGCGTGAAGGAATCGGTATCCGGCAGGATGGCACGGTTCTCATCGTATTTTCGCCGTTCATCGAGAAAGCCGATTTCGATAATATCTATGCCGGCCTTATCCAGGCGGCTGATAATGCTTTGGATGGTGCCCATCCCGAAATTCCAGTCATTGACATAGCCGCCGTCGCGCAGCGTGCAGTCGAGGATTTTTATGGAACGCATCTTTAATCTCCGTCTTCAATCGGTTTGATGATCATGCATTCTTTAAAGGTTTCCCTTTCCAGAAACGGATACATATCTTCCAGCGGCGGCGTGAACATCCGGCCATTGCCCAGATTTCTGGATGCCAGCTTGGGTTCAAAGTTCTGTTCGGGATTCAGCACCACCTCGCACAAAACAGGCCCTTTCATTTTTAAAACTTTATTCAGGACGGCATCCATTGAAATATTTTTCCCGATCCTGGCGAATTGCAAACCATAGGCTTTTGCCATCCTTCCCGCATCGGGGAAACTTATACCGGATTTGGAATTGACTCCAACGAGAGGTTTGCCAAAAAAAGAATTTTGCGTCTGCCTGATGGAATGGTAACCATCATTGTTAAAAAGAAAAATGGTTATGTTCATTTTATTATGAACAATCGTCTGCAATTCTTGTATATTCATTTGCATGGAGCCATCACCGGCAATACAGTATACCTTTTTGCCGGATGCTGTGTGGGCTCCGATTGCGGCTGGAAGATCATAACCCATCGAAGCACAACCCGAATTGGTATAGAGCCGCTGGCCTTTTTTGATAATAGCCGCCTGAAACGTGACGACGCAGGCGCTGCCGTTGGCGGTAACAATAATATCATTTTCGTTCAGCTTGTTTGTCAGGGTATCGACAAAATCATAAGGATTTATTTTTGAAGAACGCGCAGCACGCCTCATGCCGACCGCGGTGAATTTCTCCCTTATTTTCCGGCAATAATTCATCCATGCTTTTTTTTCATTTGTCTGTTTTATGTTTCGCAGCATGGCTTTAATAAAGTCCGAGACATCTGCGAGAATCGGCATGTCCGGACAAAGCGTGGGTTTTTTCAACTCGTCCCGATCAATATCTACGATGATGATATGGGCTTCGCGAGCGAACATTGACCAGTTGTAGCTTATTTGCCTGATGTTAAGCCTGCATCCCAGCACCAAAACGAGGTCGGCGTTTTGCGTAATAAAATTTCCGCACCTGTCGCCTATTGTCCCGGGCCTGCCGAAAAAAAGCGGGTGAGAGTTCCAGATAACGTCGTGCGCGTTCCATGCCGTCACCACCGGCACATTCAGTTTTTTAATAAGTTTATGAAAATCGTCATACGCACCCGAAGAGCGCACAGCCGATCCCGCAAGGATGACAGGCCTTTCCGCCTTTCTGATTTTTTCCAACACGGCCGATATTATTTTTTGATTAACTTTTGGTGCAATTTTCTTCTTATCTTCTTTGGCGTTGTATTTTTTCAACTTATTTGTGTTGATAATCGCTCCCTGCACGTCAAGAGGAATATCCAGCCAGCACGGCCCCGGCCTGCCGTTTACCGCCAGATAATACGCCCGTTCCAGATAATAAAGTATTTTATCGGGATCAATGACCATTTCGGCGTATTTGGTCATCGGTGAGACGACCTTGACGATGTCAAATTCCTGATCGCCGAGCTGACGAAGATTTAAACCGGTGCTTTTAACGGTTGTGTTGAACCGCACCTGTCCGGAAATGATGAGCATCGGCACGGAATCCAGCCAGCCGCCCAGCACGCCTGTGATGGCGTTGGTGCCTCCCGGACCGCTGGTTACGCAGACAAGAGCCATTCGTCTACTTAACCGGGCGTAACTTTCGGCGGCCATGGCTGAAGCTTGTTCATGGTGATTATAAACGCATTTCAGCTTCGGGTGCTTGCCGAAAGCGTCATTCAAATGCATCGCTCCGCCGCCGGTAACGGTGAAAACATGTTCAATATTCTTCTTTGCAAGCCAATCAGCGATGTAGTCCGCCACCCTTATCTGCAATGTCAATATTCTCCTTAATATATTGATCGTACAACTATTGGTGAAAAAAACAGCACGACCAAGGCTAGTCTTATTTTAGAATAACTATTTGCACGCTTGATGTGAACTATAGAAATTTCACCGTTGCCTGTCAAGGCAATCTTAAGTGATTTTCCCATGTTCAGGGAATGATTGAACACCTGTAGGATAAATTTTTATTGCTAATTATCGTTATTTTATATACTTAAATTACAGCCATAATAAAATCACGAGACACAACAAAGGATATTGCAAATGAGAACATCAGACAAGCCGATCTATGTGACTCAACCTTATCTTCCGCCGTTGGAGGAATTTATTCCCTATCTTGAAAATATCTGGGAAAGCAAATGGCTGACCAACAGCGGCCCGTTTCATGAGGAACTGGAAAAAAAATTGGCTGATTATCTCGGCGTCGGTCATCTCGCGCTCTTTGCCAACGGGACGCTTGCGCTGGTGACGGCGCTCCAGGCCTTGCGGATTACCGGCGAGGTCATTACCACGCCTTTTTCTTTTGTTGCCACGGCCCATTCTCTTTTATGGAACGGCATAAAGCCGGTTTTTGTGGATATCCATCCGGAAACATTCAACCTTGATCCGGAAAAAATTGAGGCGGCCATCACACCGCACACCACCGCTATCATGCCGGTGCATGTTTACGGAAGACCGTGCGACGTGGAAAAAATTCAGAAGATTGCGGATATATACGGCCTGAAGGTTATTTATGACGCGGCGCATGCCTTCGGCGTCAAATTCAGGGGAAAAAGTCTTTTAAGTCACGGCGATCTTTCCACGATGAGTTTTCACGCGACGAAAATATACAACACTTTCGAGGGCGGCGCCATCGTCTGCCCCGACGCGAAAACAAAAAATCGCATCGATGATTTGAAGAATTTCGGATTCCATGATGAAACGACCGTTGTCGCGCCAGGCATCAATGCCAAGATGAATGAAATTCAGGCGGCCTTCGGTTTGTTGCAGCTCAAGCATATTGACAAGGCCATTGATAAAAGACGGAAAATCGATGCCCAATATCGTAAAGAGCTTGCATCTGTAAAAGGGATTTTAATTCCACCCTTACCCGCCGGTACAGTTTATAATTATGCCTACTTCCCGATATTAGTTGGGAAAGAATATCCATTAACGCGGGATGAACTGAATGATAAACTCCGTCGGCAGGGAATTTTCCCCAGACGTTATTTTTATCCGTTGATCAGCGAATTTCCCATGTATCGCGGGCTGCCATCGGCCGCGCTGTCCAATCTGGCGGCGGCAAAAAAAATAGCGGAACAGGTGCTGTGTCTACCGATCTATCCCGCGCTGGAAAATGAATTTGTTAAAAAAACCATATCCATTATTAAAGGCAAATAATGCAGAAAGTCCTGTTGATTGATACAAATTTTTCCTCGGCGCCGATTTATCATTATCTTGTTCAGTCCGGTTTTGACGTGTTTGTCGTCGGTGGCAATCCCAACGACTTTCTGGCCAGATCGGTTAAGAACCATATCAACCTGAATTATTCAATCGTTGAGCAGATCAGGGCGTTGATCGAGGAAAAGTGTTTCGATTATATTGTGCCCGGATGCAACGATTTATCGTATCAAATTTGTGCCGAAATCAATTCAAAAGGAGAATTCTACGGACTCGACACACCGGAAACGACGGAGACGATTAACAACAAATATAAATTCCGGGCGTTCGCGGCAAAAATAGGTTTGCCTGTTCCCAGATTGTTTCCTGAAGAAAAGACAGGTAAAAAAAGGCCTTTAATTGTCAAACCCGTTGATGCCTACAGCGGTCACGGTCTGACCGTTCTCAGAAAATTCCAGCAAAAAGAGCTGTCGGCAGCCATAGACCGTGCAAAGAAGTTTTCGCATTCCCGCACCTGTATCGTTGAGGAGTTCGTCGAAGGGCAGCTCTACAGCCATTCCGCGTTTATCCGGCAGGGGAAGATATTTGCGGACTTCATCGTCGAGGAATACAATACCACCAATCCGTTTGTAGTCGATACGAGCCGCGTCATTTTCAGCTTTCCTAAAAAAATGCTGAACAGTATCCGCGACAGCATCACCTTCATGGCGGAAAAACTGAATCTGGTCGACGGGCTGGTTCACACGCAGTTCATTCAGAAAGGCAATTCATTCTGGCTGATCGAAATCACACGCCGGTGTCCCGGCGATTTATACAGTCAGCTTATCGAGCTTTCAACAGGATTCAAATATGCTCAGACGTATGCCCGGCCCTTTGTCAGGCAGCAATACCCGAAGAAAAATAATCCATTGAAAAAAAACTGGATCATGAGGCACACCATGTCGCTGCCCGCTGAAGGAGTGCTGGGCTCAATGAGATTCAACGTGCCTGCTGCAATTGAAAAAATGCTGCCGATAAGTTTGGCCGGTGACCACGTCAAAGCCAGCCCGTACGGCCGGATCGCGCTGATATTTTTAAGAAGCAAATCCGAAAAAGAGCTTCTGAAATTATATAAAAAGACGCTTGATAGAAGCCTGTACACGATACAGAATACATACTAAGCAAGAAGGAATTCTGAAAGATTGTTATTGCGAACCACTTTTTAGATGGACAATCTACAGAAAGATTTCTCTCCGGCACATGCCGGTTCGAAATGACAAAGAGGTGATTATGAAAAATCAGACAGCCGCTGCCATGCCCATGTCCCTCGGATTCATTGGAGGCTCATTAAATTCCGCGGTCGGATACACCCATTTTGTGTCCAGTGCCATGGATAACAGGTGGACCCTTGTTTCGGGATGTTTCAGCACCAATACACAGCGCAATCGCGAAAGCGCGAGAGCATACGGTATTGCCGCCAACCGCACGTATGGCTCGTGGCGGGACATGTTGAAAAAAGAAAAAGGACGGATTGACGCGATAGTGGTATTGACGCCGACGCCGGCGCATTTTGAAGCGGTTATGGCCTGTCTGAAGGAAGGCATTCCTGTCATTTGCGAAAAGTCCCTTGTTACAAAAAGTGCCGACGCGGAAAAAATTCTTGATCTTCGCGACCGGAAGAAGGGATTCCTTGCCGTTACTTATAATTATTCCGGATACCCGATGGTCCGTGAACTAAGAAATATCATTAAAAAAGGAACGCTGGGAAAAATTCTTCACTTTCAGGCCGAAATGCCTCAGGAAGGATATATCAGGGTTGACGCGCAGGGGAAAAAACCCGTGCCTCAGTCTTGGCGGCTTTCCGACGGAGACGTGCCGATCATCCATCTTGACTTGGGATCGCACCTCCACCACCTTGTTTACTACCTGACAGGTCAGAAACCGATTGATATCGTTGCCGATCAGGATAGTTTTGGCTGGTTTCCGGACGTCATCGACAATGTCACCTGCCTTTGCCGCTATTCGAAAGGCATACAGGGACAGATGTGGTTTAGTAAATCCGCACTGGGCCTGAGAAACGGTCTGCGTTTGAGGATTTACGGCTCAAAGGCATCCGCGGAATGGTATCAGATGTGTCCGGAAGAACTGAACCTGTCGTTTGCGGATGGACGACGACAACTCGTGGATCGAGCATCGGCGGTTGAAATTGCCAATATGCGACGCTACAACAGGTTCAAGGCCGGACATCCCGCGGGATTTATCGAGGCCTTTGCCAATCTCTACAGCGACATTGCCGATTGTCTCTGCCGATATAAATCAACAGGCAAATGGACATCCGAAAACGTCTTCGGCGCCGAACTGGCTCTGGAGGGTATCCGGATGATTGAAGCAATGACCAAATCCGTTGATAAAAGATCTTGGATCAAAGTGTAGGTTTTGAATTTCGCCTTGTTGAGCGGGGAGAGCGTTTATGATAAATTCCGCAAAAATAGTCTTTGTAATCAGGTTGACGGCTGAAAAAACTTCAGGGATGTAAGAAAATGATTAATCCGGCCTCCGTACTCGCAATGCAAAAAAAATTACCGGCTGACACAAAGCGCCTGGCCGATGTTTTTATGTCAAAGGCTGGTATCGGCCGGCGATATTTATTCGGACGCAACGAACATTCAGCGGCTATAGCAAAAGCGATTGACGTCGACGGCTTTGTTGATGATTATGCAGAGAAAGGTTTTGTTTGGAATGAAAAACCGGTCATAAACAGCAATTCGGTCCCCGGCCGGGCAATTGTTGTCAATTGCTCGATGTGTAACATGCCGGTGACAGCATCGCAAAAAATTCAAAAGCTTGGCATTGCCGGTTATTTGTCTTACTCGGATTTATGTCACGCGCAGCCGGATTTGATTCCCCTGCCGAACTTCGTGGCAAACACGCAAACCGATATAAAAGAGAATGAAAAAAAATGGGAAACGCTCAGCGCAGCTCTTTATGATGATCAATCCAAAAAGGTGCTAGATGATATTCTCCGTTTTCGCCTGACCGGCAATTATGATTCCATGATGTCATATTCTTTTCGTCCGCGTGAACAATACTTTGAAGATTTTCTGGGATTGGGTTCTCAGGATGTTTTTGTGGACGCGGGCGGTTTTGATGGCGACACAACCGAAGAGTTCTGCAAAAGATATCCTGCATACAGAAAAGTATATCTTTTTGAACCGTCTCTGAGCAATTTGGATAAAGCGAAAACCCGTTTGAAGAATCACCGCGATATTGAATTTATTCCATTCGGTCTTTCCGATGCCGAGGGCGAACTCCAATTCAACGCCGAAGGCGGGTCGGCCAGTTGCGTCAGTTCTTCCGGGTCATGCCGGATCAATGTCACGACGATAGACAGATACATCGATGAAAAAGTTACATTTATCAAGATGGATCTGGAAGGGTGGGAATTGAAAGCATTGCAGGGAGCAAAACGGCATATTACAGAAGACAAACCGGCTCTTGCCATTGCCGTATATCACAATGCCTCGGATTTCTGGCAGGTCTTCGAATACGTCACGAGCCTACGCAGAGATTACAGAGTATTTTTACGTCACTACACGGAAGGTTGGAGTGAAACGGTCATGTATTTTATTTCTTGATAAGACAGGCATATGATTTCGATTTGGATTAAATTATTGAAACAAAAAAGTGCATTCTCAAGATACGTTGTAAAAGGATAAAAGGATTACATGAATCTATTAATAGTTGTGCCAAGAATTGTCAACAAGGTCGGCGATTGGTATCAATTTCCTATGGGCATAGCTTACGTGTCTTCGAGCCTTGAAAAAGGAGGATTTAATTTATCAAAATTAAATCTCAACAATATAGAAGGTAATGTTTACGACATACTAAAAGACATAATCAAAAATAATGATATTGATGTTGTATTGACAGGCGGACTGACAGGTCAATATGGTGCAATACGGGAAATTGTAGAAAGTGCCAAGCGTATAAAAAATGAAATAAAAACTATCATTGGCGGCGGCATTATTACGAGCGCTCCGGAAGAAGCAATGCAGGCTCTTGAATTTGGAGATTATGGGGTTATTGGAGAGGGTGAAACGATCAGCTGCGAATTATGCCATAGCCTTGAAAATGGGGAAAATGCATCATTAATTCCGGGAATTATCTTTAACAACAACGGTCATTATAGATGTTCGTCGGGAAAAGTCGCGCCC
>DJVN01000010.1 GCA_002441205.1 Syntrophaceae bacterium UBA6255
AACTCACCGGAAGCTGTTTTACCTTTATTATGGTAACACTCCTTCAATGTGTACGCCGTTACTGATATTTTGATTTCCTCCGCCCATACACTGCCGGAAAAAATATACACGCAGATTCCTAAAAGCACCGCTCTCGCTACTAATAGGTTTATTCTTGTCATAATTACCTCCTTGTGTTGAAAAGAGCAAAATCACTCTTTTGCACAGATTGGGTTATGGCTACCTTTGCCTACCCGTAGCTCCTCTATATTAAACACTCTTTTACAAGAGTGGGATATGCTAACTCCTTATTATCACCTCATCAGATCTAGCTTGGGAAATTTAACAGAAGTACCATAAGAAATGGAGTTTTGATTATAAAGTTGATTTGTAATTAACAAACTATATATTGTATGTCAAGGAATATTTATACACAATATATTGGGTAATATATCAATTTTTATACGAAAGAAAAATGAATTTGCTCTAAAAATCCCGGTTCAAATTGCATTGTATTGACTCATCCAAAGGTAAATATCCGAAACAATTATTACAATTATTACATGTAATTTTTTTGATATCTCCGTTGCGCCAGTTTTTAACAATCATAGGCTGACGTATAAAAGGACGGCATAAAGAAACAAAATCCGCTTTCTGTTCCCGTACAATTTTTTCCATAGATTCGTAGTTACGTAAACCGCCCACCAAAATTAATGGTGTATTGCCCATCAAGGGTTTAATATCATTACACGCCCAGAGATTATAATTCTCGTAAAAAACATATTTTTCTTCCGGAAATTCCCTTTTCAAAACAAATCGCGTGACAGGTTGAATCGGCTTGATCATGACTTTCGCCAACGCCCGTACGGGAACATTACCACGACATTGATTGAACAGGGAGAAAGAAACAGTGCCACATGAAATCTCAATGGCGTCAATGCCAAGATGAACGAGTTTTTGAATATACCCGGCGGTTTCTTCCAACGTTACGCCGGGCTTTGGTGTATGATCTTCAATGTTGATTTTCACCGTTATCGGATATGCTGATCCGACGGCTTCCCGCATTGATTCGTATACCCTTTTTAAAAGATTGAATCTTTTTTCCGGGTTTCCGCCCCATTCATCTGTACGCCGGTTGAAATAGGGTGAAAGAAATTCGCTGATAAGATAACCGTGGGCTGCGTGAATCTGAATTCCGTCGAATCCGGCTTTTTGCGCCCTCTTCGCTCCCACGGCAAGAGTTTTAATTGCGAATAGTATTTCCTCATTGCTCATCGCCCGTGGATAGACCCGGTAAGTCAAATCCGGCCGGCAGGCGGATGGAGCAGGAGGCCTCAATCCCAGAACCATGGACTGTCTGCCCCCGTGACATAATTGCGCGAAAATCCTGCAACCGTTTTTGTGAACCGTCTCGTTCATGGCGGAAAAACCGGGAATGGTCGCATCGGAATGAAGGCCGGCCTGGCGATGATAACTTCTTCCGTCATCGCTTGTATGGATCATGCCCGTGATGATCAGACCGATTTCTCCTTTGGAAAGCTTTTCATAAATCTTGATATACTCTTCGCCGATGCTTCCGTCTTTATTGGCGGCATTTTCAAATGTCGCGGAACGGACAAACCTGTTTTTGATGGTTACAGTTCCTATGGTTTTCGATGTAAACAATATCTGACTATCCTGATTCATGGTTCCCTTCTTTTTCTTTTGTTCCGACCTCAATATAGTGTCATCAGGTTACAGTCTGCTCTCTACTGGAAATATTTTCACTAAAAAAATCCAGCTTAGAAAATCTTCGGTTCTGATTTTCTAAGCTGGCTGCTTAAGGTTCAATGACTATTTACAATTTCACTTGATTACCGGTATGGAGTCGGGCTGGGTTTGTGACCAGAATCCGGTCCATAGCCTGGACGCGATCTTTTATCTTTATACCGCGGATCTACATGCTTCTTGGCAGGATACCTTTTTTCAGAGGATTTCTGAATGCCCCAATTATGTTTCTCCCAGTGCCTGTTTTTTTCCCATCCACGCCAGTTTCTTTGAAGTTCTTTATGAGGCACTCTTTTATATTCCCATCGATGCCCTTTCCATTCACGATTTTTGTAATTGTCTCTCCAACCCGAAGGAACATTTCTGTGAAAAGATGGCACACCTTTGTAATAGGCCCATCCTCTATGATGATAGCGAGAACGATACCATCGCCCCTGCCATGGACGCCACCACCAGCCTCCATAAAAGAATATATCTTCCTGGATATTGGGTACAACATAAACATTGGTTTCCGGTATAACCACCGGTATCGGTGGCGCAGGAAATATAAGCGGAGGGGGTAGCGGAATCGGGATAGACACATGTACGTCAACTCTTGCCATGGCTGTAAGCGGTAGAAAAACTATCACGGTTAACAAAAATATTTTAAAAATGTGTTCTTTCATCGAATTGCCTCCTTTGCAATATTTTATGAAAAGATTAATGGCAACTTATATGCCATCCCCGAAAATAAATTAAAAATGCGCCTGTTATCAGGTAATTGATAGATGCTTTGATTGAAGATGTCAATGTCTATTTCACAGACAATCAGGGCGTTAGTTCTCCGGCGTTGGAGAAATATTCACCCATTTCCAAAATAATGTGTTTTTATGTTCATACTAAAAATGTGTATCATAGCATGCCGAGGAATAACCTGGTCAAATTACCTTGACACATTGCGACAGTCTTGCTATTATTTTTTTGAAAAATCAGCGAAAAACGAAACAACTTAAACAACTGTCAATCAGCCGTATCAGCGTGGTTATCTTATGGACATGAAACGCGATTACTATGAGGACGTTGAGTTATTTAAAAGCGGAACGATTCTGGCATGGACTGTTGTTTTACTGATTTTTCTTTTCACTCTTCCCCTTTACATCCCGTCATATAATATTTATCTGCTAAATATCATTATGGTTAATATCATTCTGGCCGTTGGCCTCAATATTCTGGTGGGATACACCGGCCAGATATCTCTGGGACACGCGGGATTTTTTGCCATTGGCGCCTACGGTACTTCTTTACTTATGATGCATTTGCATGTTCCGTTTTTTGCGGCAATTATTACTGCTGCTCTCATTGCCGCTTTCTTCGGATTCATTATAGGTCTCCCGGCCCTGAAACTGGAAGGTCCTTATCTGGCCATTGCCACTTTGGGCTTTGGATTGACCATTATGCACATTATCGGCCGGTGGGACGTCTTCGGTGGCAGAATGGGAATTACAGCTCCTCCTCTTGATTTGGGCGTTTCCGGTTCATCCTTCAGTTACGTCATACAGGGAGATGTTAAAATCTATTATCTGATTATGATCATCACCGTTCTCATGGTCATTGCAGCCAGGAACATGATGAAGACCCGTGTCGGCAGGGCTTTTATGTCCATTCGCGATGATGATATCGCCGCGGAAGTCATGGGTGTAAATCTCACGATCTATAAAACGATGTCTTTTGCCGTCAGCGCTTTTTACGCGGGAGTGGCGGGCGGCCTTTACGGTTTTGTCGTCGGCTTCTTCGATCCTTTTACTTTTAATCTGATTCTGTCCATTATTTTTCTGGTCATGATCACGGTTGGAGGACTGGGTTCGATTATGGGTGCTATCATAGGCGCCATCCTGATCACATATCTCCAATATGATTTATTAAAGAACGTGGAAAACCTGCCATACCTGGGTGGACTGCTTACAACCGTATCTAAAAAATGGTTTACGGTAATCGGTTTGGCCAATTTTTCCAGCATCGCGATGGGATTGATTATGATCGCGATTGTTATTTTTGAACCCTTGGGAATGTTCGGCATCTGGATTAGAATTAAGAAATACTGGAAGACCTGGCCGTTTTAAAAAAGGGAGTGACGTCATGTTTGAAATGCTGCTGATTGAGGGAATCGCCATCGGAGCCTGCTATGGTCTTTTTGGCGTCGCTGTCGCCATCATTTATAAAACATCGGACGTCATCAATTTCGCCCAGGGTGAAATGGGAATGGTCGCAACTTTTGTTGCCTATCATATCCTGACAGCCTATAATTTCCCGTTCTGGGTCGCCTTTCCTGCCACAATGGTCTTTGCGATTTTGCTGGGCATGGCCATTGAGTTTTGTTTTCTGCGCCCGGCAAAAGATCCGACCGTGCTGGGTTTGCTGATTATCACTCTTGGCGCGGAAATGCTGCTCATGGGACTGGCCGGCTGGAAGTGGGGAGCTGAACAAAAAGATTTTCCGTTTCTGCTTTCCGTTACCAAGACGCACGAAATCATTCCCGGCCTGATCATCAATGAATGGACTATCGGCGTTTTCACTTTGACCATCATGATTATGATATTCCTGTTTTTATTTTTCCGCTATTCCAAACTGGGCATTGCCATGCGCGCGACCCAGCAAAACGTTAACGCTGCCAAGATCATGGGTATCAAGGTGGAAAGAGTTTTCTCCTTTACCTGGGCAATGAGTTCGCTGATCGGCGCCATTGCGGCCATGTTTTTTGCGGCGCGTTCGGTGCTTGACCCCAATTTCATGATGGAACCGTTTATGCGCGCTTTTGCCGCGGCGGTGCTGGGTGGTCTGACCAGCATTCCCGGCGTCGTCATTGGTGGATTGATTCTGGGCATTATCGAAAATTTCTTCGGTTATGCGTGGCCGGAATGGAAACCGATCATCGCGTTCGTCGTCATTATTCTTATCATTACCGTAAGACCAAGCGGCCTGTTCTCGAAACACTATGTCAAGAAAGTTTAAGATGAATCGGCAAGGAAATATTCATGAGTAAGACCGTAAAAATCATCATCGTTTGCGCAACCGTGATTATTTCCGGCTTTGCTTTCTGGGATGTTCCACGCAACAAAGTAACCCTGTTATGGGAAAAAGATACTATCGAAAATACAGCGCATGCCTACTTAAACGCCGAAATGAAAAAAAATTCTCAACTGGTCTATGCTTTACTGGCACCGTCATCCGACTATAAAAAAACTCATTCCTATGAAAATTATTTGAACGATTTAAAAGAAAATCCACCCTTATCAATGAATGAATACAAAATCGTGAGAATTTATAATCTGCGGAGCAACGATAACAAAGAAAATTATCCTGAAGTGGACAAGTTCGTTCAGGTGGAGGTGGAAATTACTTTTTCCAACGCCGGCCCAAACAACATTTTTAATTACAGCTTTACTTTTTTGAAAGAAAAGGGAAACTGGTACAAAGGATAAAGAAAATAAAATATTCAAAGGGTAAATAAAAAATAGTTCATTAAAATTATTCAAGGAGGTCATCATGAAAAAATTAGTAGTTGCATCAATGATTGTCATCGCTGTTTTTGTGTGTTCGCTTATTGTCTTTGCCCAGGCCAAGCCCGGCTTTGACGATAAGGAAATCCGCATTGCCCAGTGGGGGCCACAGACAGGCCCTGCTGCGCCCTGGGGCTCGGTAGCCAGGGGAAGTGGTCTTCTGTTTCAAATTGTCAATGATGAAGGTGGCATCCATGGTCGTAAAATTAAATATTTCATCCGCGATGATCAGTACAATCCGGCTCAGACCAAAGCCGTGGTCAAGGAACTTGTCGAGCGCGAAGGTATTTTCGCTTTCGTGGGCGGAGTCGGTGCTGCCTGCGGAATGGCTGTGAAAGATTATCTGACCCAAAACAAGATCATCTGGGTAAATCCTTCGACGGCCATTGAGGAGTATGTATTTCCCGTCAATCCGTACCTTTTTGCCATGTACACTCTTTATGATGATGAGGCCAGCATCCTGACCAAATACGCGGTGGAGAAGCTCAAAGCAAAAAAAATCGGATTCCTTTATCAGAACGACACTTATGGCAAGAGCGGACTCACAGGCTGCAAGGACCGCCTGGCCACATACAAGATGAAGCTGGCAGAAGAGATTTCGGTTGAACCGGGTGAAAAAGACCTTTCCTCTCAAATGCTCAGACTGAAAAATTCCGGCGCAGAAGTGGCCTTTATGTGGGTGAATCCGACATCCGCTGCAATCGCGTTGAAGACCTGTGCCACTATCGGTTACAAACCGCAATGGATTTCTTCCGACACGTTGATGGATTTCCCACTGATGAACAAAATTACGGGGGGGTTGTGGGAAGGCGTCATCACCGGTGGGATCGGCCTGCCGACCGACGTTGATCATCCTCTGATGAATAAATACCGCGAGGCCGCCAAAAAATACGCGCCCGAGGAGCGTTTCGGAGTTTTCTACACCGCCGGCATTATGTTTGCGGAACCCTTGGTGGATGCGCTCAAGCGGGTCGGACCGAAACTGAGCACGGAAGCACTGCTCAAAGAACTCAATAACACAAAAAATTTCCAGGGATTAGGCGCCGTTGTAAACTGGAGCCCGACGGTGCATCAGGGTTGCGATTCTATTCAGATATTGAAATGCGGACCGAACTCCAGCTACATTATGCTGCAGGACTGGATGCCTAATGAACTGGCAACCTGGAAGAAGAAATAGTTAAATCCGGGGCGGGTCCATAGGTCCCGCCCCCATCAAATGATGTAAGAATGTTTTATTAAAAACCTTTTCAGGCCTTTAAATTATGGCGCACTTTAAAGTGGAAAACCTGAGTATTTCCTTCGGCGGCATCAGAGCTGTCAGTAATGTCAGCTTTGAGGTTGAACACAACAAGATATTTTCAATTATCGGCCCCAACGGAAGCGGAAAGACCACCATCTTCAACATAATCAGTGGCATTTATAAGCCCAATGCCGGCTGCGTTTTCCTCGAAAACGAAAATCTTGTCGGTCTGCGTCCGGATACCATCGCCCGCAAGGGCGTGGCGCGCACCTTCCAGAATATTCAGCTTTTCGGCAATGCCACGGTCATGGATAACCTGATGCTCGGACGCCACATCCATATGAAGACAGGAATTATGAGCGGCGCTTTTATGTTGGGCAGGTACTCTCCCGCCGCAAAAGAAGAAATAAGGCACAGGGAACACATCGAACACATTATCGACTTTCTTGATCTCCAGGCCCTGCGCGATTTGTTTGTGTCCAACCTTCCCTACGGCAAGCGCAAGCTTGTCGAACTCGGACGGGCGCTGGCGCTGGAGCCGAAGGTTCTGCTTTTGGATGAACCGTCCGCCGGCATGAACACGGAAGAAAAAGACGACCTGCGTATTTGGATCAAGGATATCCAGGAAGACTATAAAGTAACCATTCTGCTCATTGAGCACGACATGAATATGGTCATGGGCATTTCCGACCGGATTTTGGCTATTAATCAGGGAGAGAAAATTATCGAAGGTACGCCGAAGGAAGTTCAAAAAAATCCCGAAGTCATTGCCGCGTATCTGGGAGAGGAGGATTAATGCTCTCGGTTAAGAATACTGAAACCTGGTACGATCTGATTCGGGCGTTGCATGGCATCTCTTTTGAAATTAAAGAGGGCTCCATCGTGGCGCTTCTGGGCAGCAATGGAGCGGGCAAGACGACCACGCTCAAAACAATCATGCGTCTTTTGGACGACGACCAGCCGGAAAAAGGAACCATTGAGTTCATGGGTAAAAGAATCGATCGCATGGACACCGAAGAAATCGTCCGGCTGGGCATCAGCTATGTGCCGGAGGGGCGCGAGGTATTTCCCGAACTCACCGTGATGGAAAATATTCTCATGGGCGCCTACACCCGCAAGGACAGGAAAGGCATTCAGGAGGATATTGACGGCATTCTCAAGCAGTTTCCTATTTTAAGCGAACGCAAAAATCAGCAGGCCGGACATTTAAGCGGCGGCGAACAACAGATGCTGGCCATTGGCCGGGCGCTGATGAGCCGTCCCAAACT
>DJVN01000157.1 GCA_002441205.1 Syntrophaceae bacterium UBA6255
AATTTTTTGCCTCGGCAATTTCCGCAGCATAAACTTTCGCATAACGTTCCTGAATTTTCTTGCAGTTTGCGGATGATGATTTAAGGGTTTCACATCTATGAAGAGCAGCGGCCAGTTGCCTGCCGGCTTCACTTCTGACAACGGGTTTTATTGAATTTAGCTGGCTTTCGATCAGCCCTTCCGCCGCCCAGGATTCCATATCGGCATCCAGCGCGTTGCCAATCCAGACATTCGTGGACGACAGCGCATGAACCGGCGCATGACATATCAACATTAAGCAAATTGCTAAGATTATTTTAAATAAAAAAGTGAATGGTGAATGGTGAATGGTTGATGGTTGATGGTTGATGGTTGATGGTTGATGGTTGATGGTAATGACATTCGTCGAGAACAAACAAAGTGCAGTTCGAGACGTAAATGGAATTATCCCAGGAGCGCAGCGACGTGGTATTGATGGTTTATAGTTCATGGTTGAATGAGTTACCTTTTTAATGAAGAGATTAGAGCGTTCAACATTTTCCTGATTATTGTTATTTCTGAAATCAATGATTCTTTATTTTCTACGTATCCCAGTTTCTCAGCAATGATAATTTGTGTTTCAAATTCTGATGCCGAACCCAGAGCAATATAAATAAATTGTATAAATTCTTTGCGGGTATTTCTTGAAGCGCCTTCAGCAATGTTGGAAGGTATTGATACAGCCGCTCTTTTTATCTGATCCGCTAAAGCGTATCGTTCCTCCTTCGGAAAATTATTTGTGATTTTATATGCTTCTAAAACAAGTGAAATGCTTTTTCCCCATACGTCCAGGTTTTTATAATCACTCATTCATCCCCCCACCATCAACCATCCACCATCNNTAAAAGACACTCTCATTTTCCTGCGGAAGATATTCAGGAACGATTTCCTTAAGCTTTATTTTAATGCCCTTCGCATCGTGTTTCGCCGCCAGGACGGCAAGCTGATCCAGTTTATCGTAAAGATATTTTTTGGCCTCTTCGGAATTTTTCGCGCCGTTGAAAAAACCGTTCGATTGCAGCACCATGACTTTTTTATGACTGGTGGGCAGAATGTCCTCTCCGACCGTGATCAGCTCTTCATAAAGTTTTTCGCCTTCGCGCAAACCGGTAAATACAATTTTAATATCCACATCCGGCTCTTTGCCGGAAAGACGGATTAAGTCGCGCGCCATATCGGCAATTCTTATCGGCGTTCCCATACGTAAAATAAAAATTTCGCCGCCATCACCCATCGTACCGGCCTGCAGAATCATTTGCGATGCTTCAGGAATCGTCATGAAAAAACGGTTGATTTCCGGATGCGTGACCGTCACCGGTCCACCCTGTTCGATCTGGCGGCGGAACAACGGGATAACGGAACCGGATGAACCGATCACATTGCCAAACCGAACGGCCATAAACCGCGTGCCGTTGCCCTGCTGGCACTGCATGATCAATTCCGTCACCCGCTTGCTGGCGCCCATGACATTGGTCGGGCGAACGGCCTTATCGGTGGAAACCAGAACAAACCGTTCCACATGATGTTTAATGGCCATTTCCATCACCATGCGGCTGCCGATGATATTATTAAAAACAGCCTGCCACGGATTTTTCTCCATCATGGGCACATGCTTATACGCTGCCGCGTGAAACACGACCTCCGGTTTGTGTTTTTCAAAAATATCATCCATTAACGTCTCATCCTGCACCTGTCCCAGAATGGCTTCGCAGTAACGGAAGAAATGTTCGTTGAGAATCTCCATCTGAATGTTGAAGAGATTGGATTCGCTCGAATCCAGCAGAATAAGGCGGCGCGGCTGATATTTAACGACCTGTCTGCAAAGCTCTGAACCGATGGAACCTCCGCACCCGGTAATCAGAATGGTTTTATCATCGAGATAATTCCGGATGTCCCGTGCATTAAGTTGGACCGGCGAGCGCCCCAGGAGATCCTCATAACTGATGTCCCGGAGCAGTTTTACACTGACGCGGCCGTCAATCAAATCGCCGATGCCCGGCAGTATTTTATAGTCCACATTACACTTCTGGCAGGTTTCCACAATCCGGCGGATCCGATCGCCGCTGGCGGAAGGCACCGCAATGAGGATCTGATGAATCGTCTCCCGTTTCAAAATTTTCGGCAGGCGGTCAACCGGCCCGAGGACTCTGACCCCGTGAATCGTCCGGCCCTGTTTCTGTGCATCGTCATCGATCAGACCGACCACTTCATAATTCAATTTATAGTTATCATTGATTTCGCGTAAAATTTTTTCGCCCGCATCGCCCGCGCCAACAATCAGGACCCTGGTAGTTTTGCCGAGAAGCGAAGGATTGACGTCCCTCACCTGGTTCCCGAACATGGCAAAAAAAGACCGGATGGCCATGCGTATGCCGCCGGTCAAAACAAAAGTAAATATACCGTCAATAAAAAAAATACTGCGGGAATACCCGTAGAACCGGCTGATGGTCAGAATAACAACCATAATGAGCACGGTTGCTATGAAACAGGCCTGAATCAGCAGCCAGAAATCCCGGATGCTTGTGTAGCGCCACATTCCCCGATAAAGCCCGATCGTAAAAAAGATAAAAACCTTGAGCGGAAGAATCCAGAAAAGCAGATCGCCGATCTGCTCGAAATTAATGTTGGCAAAATTAAAATCAAACCGGAAAAAATACGAAAGATATAGCGCAATGGTGAACAGCAGGACATCCGTGATGACCATCAGATAGAAATTCGGATTTTTAAATTGAGCGTACATCTTTCACCATGAACCATGAACCATCAACTGGTCTTTTACTATGAACTATAAACCATCAACTGCCCTTAACATTGTACCAAATATGCCCGACAAACTCATGTAAAACAAGAGAATTTTTATAAAGCCAATGAGACTGCGGAATATATCGAACTGCAGGCGTTCCGGCAGCAGACGAATAAAGATAACCTGTCGGCAAAGCAAGAACATTGTTAAAATATTTCCGGAACTGTCTTTCGCTTCGTTTCATGTGGCTGGCAGACGTCACCAGTCCGATCTTCATATCTTTATTCGCAAACATTTTATTGAACTCCATCGCATGTTCATACGTATTTTTTGATTTTGATTCAATACGAATTTTGTCTTTGGACACACCTAACTCTTCAGCCATTTTTGCCATCAACCGCGCATCCGGTATTTTCCCCTCGCTGGTTCCTGAACAAACAAGAAATTTCGGGTTATATTTTTTGTACATCTGCACCGCGTGAACTAATCTTACAGTGGTTGTCTCTCCCGGAAAAGTTTTAGCCAAAACGTTGATATCATAACAACCGCCGCTGAGTACCACAATCACGTCAAGATTAATTTTATCTTTATCAGGACGGTTGATGTAGTCTTTTTCAAGCTGATAACTCAAATAGTTGGATACGGGAAATATGCTAAATCCATAAAGCAACACAATGACAAAGAATAAAAATAAAGTATTACTCTTTTTCTTGACTGAAATCAGCCAAATCAAAAAAGAAACCAGAAGAAGGACAAAAATTATAAAAACCGGATCAACAAATGATTTCAATACGTCGTAAACATGTTCCATATATTGTGTTATCCTTTAATTTTTGTGCATATTAAAATACGATCTTTCATTTTACAAGACTATTATTCCTCCGGCAACATAGCAGGTAAATGACGTCATCCCGTATGCGACACTGAGTCGCATACGGGAATCCAGTAATAGAAAAGGAGTTGCATTAAAGTAAAATTGCCCGTTATTAAAATATTTAATTGCCGAGGTAATAGTACATCATTCATTTATGATTTATTTAGCAATTTCCATTGCGCTATATTTTTGTCTATCAAAGTGAACAAATAAGGCAATAATTGTTCACTTTTATCAAGCGGAAATTTTACGCTAATCACCGATAGCAGACCGCCGACTGCCGTTTGCCGCCTTTCACATCTTTTCTAAAGTTCAACCTGATTAATATAATCAGGAAATAACACAATTTTTTTACTATCAG
>DJVN01000182.1:0-25449 GCA_002441205.1 Syntrophaceae bacterium UBA6255
GCGCAGATGACATCATAGAGTTTCTCTTTCAGTTCATCGGGTGTTTTCCAGACAACATGATTGTACTGCCGGGTATCGAAATGAACATTATCAAGATCGTCCTTGTTGACACACCAGATTACCGGCAGGTTTCTGCCGATGGCGTACCCGGCTTCAAAATATACAACCCGCTTATGTTCTGTAACTTCCGCCACAACAAAAAGAGAATTCCTGATTTCCGCGATAATTTTCGCGTTGATTTTATCCGTATGCTGTTTAGAGTCAACCCGGCAGGCTTTGTAGCCGGCTTCGTTGATTGCCGGTTTTATAGCCTTATCCCAGGCGTTTTTCATTGATTCTGAAAAAGACATCGCGACATAGGCCTGACAAAGTTCGATCGCGCGCTGTTCATGATTGTCCAGGTAATCCCATCCGTTAGGACTTAATGCGACGGAAATTGAACCGTCAACCGATAGGGAATATTCTTTGCTATTATCAGCCCAGACAAGAAGTCCGCGCTCGACAAGAAATCTTATATAAAACAGAATTTCATCAGGAGCTGACGCCCACGCTAGAGGATAATCAAGCTTGGGGATAATGGAAACAATATCCCCTGGATATTTTGATTTTCGGGATATATTTCTTGTAAAAAGATATTGTTTGTCAGAGGGGTTATAATCGGGAATAGATTGTTCTATTTCCGTTAAACTGTTGGCGCTGATTTCAGGGATTTCCATTCCCAATTCATGGAGATTTCTGATCCAGCCTGTAAGTTTTGAGCCAAGATCCTTCTTATGTGCTATTTGTTCGGCTTTAGGCGTAATTCTGAATTTTCCGCAACGGGCACATTTATATGTCAACCTTTCGCTTGAATCTTCTTTGCGGATAACATCCTGACTTACCAGCTTACAAACTGGACAAATAGTTGCAGTATTTGTTTTCATAAACGCCCCTTATGTTGTGAAATAAAAAATGAAAAGGATTTCGATTTTAATAAACCAATAAAGGATAACTATCAACTGATTTTTTAAACCAGTTCCACCTCCCCCGGCATCCCCTAGGCATTCGCCGGGAGTCCCTGCCGGGCTACGATCATAGCGATTAGCTTTTCTAAACAAACTGCACTTCGCCCGGCATGCGCCGGATTTTTTCCTATAGATATCACATTAGATAAACTCCACCTCACCTATTGCTCCCATATCATTGCCGCAGATGATAATAATTCCGCTGATGCCGGGGATTTTGACTCCATAATCCAGTGCTGTTTTTATGTCTTGCTTGCTTTTTACTTTATTACCGATGGCGGAAGCGGCTGCATCGGCCAGTGTGGCAGATTTGGATATGACGCATACAGCATCTGCTATGCCGAAACTTAGTGACGGTCCAACCGTGGCGGATGATGTACAAATCCCCAGCGGAGTTTTCTCAGGTTTTACAATAAAATTTACGTTATAACTTAAAGGAGAATCTCCCGCGTAAATGGATATGGTCAGAATATTTTCTGATTTCAAAAAAATATCTCCGCCGTTCTCAAGGATAAGATTTTTAGTATGATTGAGAAGATCCCGCCCGACAAATTCGGATACGGCTCCGGCAACTCCGGCCATCGGCCCTACTCCGCACAATTTGGATTTGGCAAGCATGTCACACACAATGGGTGGCGCCATATTGTCTTCCATAAGCGGAAGAAGAGATTTTCGGAAGTGAGGATGTTTATGAATATATGTTTCTAAGTAATGACGATGGGTGGTTAAGGATTTAAAAGCCTGATCATAAAGATTTATATCGGAGCTGATCAATAAATCACTCTCCGATATTTTTACGTTATATGAAACAAGATGGTCCTTATTAATTAATGACCTGTATATTCTTTCTTCATATTTCATATATAAGGATTCAGTATCTCGTCAGGTATATATTGTAGCGCCCTGCCCTAATATGTTATCGGCCTCTTTTTTCAGATTATCATTAATATCCAAACGGAATTCATCACCCAGATAAACAATCGTTTCACTTTTCCCATTAAGAATATGCATATAACCTTCGTATTTGCCGTGGTATTTTTTCATTGAAGAAATGAGAGAAGAAATTTTTTCAACCGATACTTTATTGACATCAACCATAAAGCGAACTTTTTTGTACGGATTTTCTAAAGATTTTGTCAGAGATATCGTTTCCTGAGCTATTAATGTTATCTTGGTTGTGTCTTCTCCTCCTGAAATATCCAGTGTGCCTTTAACAACAACGGGTTCTTCTTCGTGAAGAATATCATAATATTTTTTGTATAAATCACCGAAAAATATAGTATTTATTGAACCATGCAGATCTTCCAATGTGACGTAACACATGATGTCGTTTCGCCTTGTTTTTCTTTCATTGATGCCGCTGACGATACCGGCCACGGTCACGGTTTCTTTATCTCTTTTGGTGTTTAAATCACTCGAATTGGCATCGGTGACCAGTTTTAAGCGATCGGCGAAGCGCAGCAGAGGATGTCCTGTGATATAAAAGCCCAATGCTTCCCGTTCAATGGAAAGCAATTTTTTATGATCCCATTCAGGCATATCGGGCATTTGATATGCTTTCAATCCGTTATCGCCTGATGAAGACTCTGAATTAAGTTGGTCAAAGAAGCTGGACTGTTTGCTTTCCTTTTCTTTCTGACTGCGCTGAACTTCATCCATGGCCTCTTCGTAATATTGTGTAAGCTGACTTCGCTTGTATCCGAGAGAATCAAAAGCACCGCATTTGATGAGGCTTTCTATAACCCTTTTATTGACCTTGCGCAAATCAACGCGGCTTAAAAAATCAATAAAAGAACTGAATTTCCCTTCTTTGCGGACCGATATAATCGAATCAATTGCAGAGACTCCCACATTCTTAATAGCCGCCATGCCAAAACGGATGTTATCACCGGATACGGTAAAGTCTCGTTCCGACTCGTTTATATCAGGAGGCAAAACATTAATTCCCATTTCCTTGCAGGCATTCATGTGCTTGATGATTTTATCACGATTGTCTTTTTCACTGGTCAGCAGGGCAGCCATAAATTCTGCCGGATAATGCGCTTTCAGGTATGCGGTCTGATAGGCAATAATTGCATAAGCCGTGCTGTGTGACTTATTAAAACCGTATTCAGCAAAGGTTTCCATCTGTTCCCAGATGGTTTTTGCTTTACCTTCATTAATTTTATTTTTTTTGGCGCCTTCCAGGAACTTTGGTTTCTCCTTTTCCATGGCCGATGTCATTTTTTTACCCATGACTTTACGTAACGTATCGGCTTCAGCCATGGTGTAACCGGAGACAGCACTGGCAATTTGCATAACCTGNNTCATAGGTTATTTTCGTCTTACCTTGCTTACGGTTGATAAATTCCGAAATCATTTTCATCGGACCGGGACGATAAAGAGCAATCAGCGCGATAATATCTTCGATACAATCCGGTTTTAACTTGACGGCAACATCTGTCATGCCGTCGCTTTCCATCTGGAAGATTCCGTCCGTTGCGCCTCGCATAAACAGGTCATACGTTTTTTTGTCATCAAGCGGCAGCGTGTCGATGTTTATTTCTACGCCTTTCGATTCCTTGATAAATTTCAGGGTGTTTTTAATGACGGTTAATGTTTTGAGTCCGAGAAAGTCGAATTTGGTCAGACCGACTTCCTGGATGTCATTCATGGAAAACTGAGAAACCACATCGTCTTTTGATGAACATAGAGGAACTCTCTCCACCAGAGGAACGTCGGATATCACAACGCCTGCGGCATGCGTTGAGGAGTGACGGTTTAGGCCTTCCAGAATTCGGGATAAAGAAAGAAGTCTGGCTACGACAGGGTTGTTTTTTTCTTCATCGGCCAGCCGAGGTTCGTTCTTGATGGCTTCATTGAGCGTGATATTGAGAGGCATGGTCGGAATTAGTTTTGCAATTCTATCCGCCTCGCTGTAGGGCATATCCAAGGCACGGCCAACGTCGCGGATGACCGCTCTGGCCTTCATTTTTCCAAAGGTTATTATTTGAGAAACCTTATCCTGACCGTATTTTTCCGTGACATATTTTATGACATGGTCCCTTCCCTCTTCACAAAAATCAGTATCAATATCCGGCATGGTTCGGCGGCTGGGATTTAAGAATCGTTCAAAAAATAAATTATAAAGAATGGGATCGATATTGGTTATTCTTATGGCGTACGCGACCAGACTTCCAGGCGCTGAACCGCGTCCCGGACCGACGGGAATATCATTGTGTTTGGCATGCTTGATGAAGTCGGAAACAATCAGAAAATATCCGGCAAATCCCATATCCTTGATGATTTCCAGCTCTTCATAAAGGCGTTTTCTGTATTTTTCCCTGATTTCTGTTTCATCGCCCTGGTGGTTTTTCAAAATAACAGGGAAAAGTTTTTCCAGCCCTTCCCTCGCCTTTCTTTCCAGATATTCATTGAGCGTTTCCTCCGGATTTTTTACTGTAAAATTAGGCAGATAAAATTTTCCTTTTTCCACAGGAGTAAAATTACATCTTTCTGCAATACTTACCGTGTTGGACAAGGCGTCCGGTGTTAAGGAAAAGAGCTGATGCATTTCTTCAGGTGAACGGAAATAAAACTGGTCTGTGCCTAAACTCATTCTGTCCTTGTCCTTGATGGTTTTGCCCGTTTGGATACAGAGCAATACATCGTGAGCCTCGGCATGTTCACGTTCCAGATAATGACAGTCATTGGTGGCAATGAGAGGGATGGACAGTTCTTTGCTGATTTCAATTAAGCCGGCATTGACAATTTTCTGCTCGGGAATACCGTTTTCCATGATTTCCAGATAGAAGTTGCCTTCACCGAAAATTTCCTGGTAATGAATTGCCGCTTTTTTTGCACCGTCAATGTTTCCCTTAAGAATCAATTCGGCGATTTCGCCCTGCAGGCAGGCACTGGACGCTATGAGGCCTTCGTTACATTGCTTCAAAAGGTCCTTGTCCACGCGCGGTCTGTAATAAAAACCCTTTAACCATGCGGAGGTGGTCAGCTTCATAAGATTTTTGTAGCCCTGCATATTTTTTACCAGGACAATCAGATGATTTGATTTTTCACCGGCGGTTCTGTCTGTGAGCTTATGGGGAGCAACATATAATTCACAGCCGATGATCGGTTTTACACCGTGTTCAAAGGCCTGTTTATGAAAATCAATCGCTCCGTACATATTGCCGTGATCAGTGATGGCAACGGCCGGCATCTTGTATTCACGGGCTTTTTTAAAAAGATCTTCCAGACGTATCATGCCGTCCAGAAGACTGTACTGGGTGTGAAGATGCAAATGGACAAAATCAGAGTGTTTCATAAACTCACTTTATTGGTGGAAAAAATATATGTAAAAAAAGAGGATAAAAACTAATCCAGCCAGTAATTGGGCGCTTCCTTCGTAATAATGACATCATGGACATGACTTTCTTTCAAGCCTGCCTGGGTAATACGTACAAAACGAGCTTTTTCAATCATTTCCGGAATGGTTTTGCAGCCTATATATCCCATGCCGGCCTTAAGGCCTCCGATGAGCTGGAGAATACTGGCAGAAAGCGAACCCCGGAAAGGGACCCTGCCCTCTATTCCTTCGGGAACCATCTTTAACGGTCCTTCTATGTCATCTTGATAATACCGGTCACGGCTGCCCATTTTCATGGCTTCCAGAGAACCCATGCCGCGATAGACTTTGTAGCTTCGTCCCTGAAATAAAATTGTTTCTCCCGGACTTTCTTCCGTTCCGGCGAATAAACCACCGATCATGACACAGTTCGCGCCTGCGCCAATGGCTTTGACAATATCTCCAGAATATTTTATGCCGCCATCGGCAATGACTGGGATCCCTTTTTTCGAAGCAATTTTATAAGCGTCTCTGATGGCCGAGATTTGAGCCACACCTACACCGGCTATGATACGCGTGGTGCAAATGGAACCGGGGCCGACTCCTACTTTAACGGCATCCACTCCCGCATTTATCAGCGCCTTGGCGCCTGCAGCTGTTGCGACATTTCCGGCGATCAGTTCACATTTGGGAAAATTTAATTTTGTTGCCTTAATGGCTTTCAGGACTCCTTCGGAATGCCCATGGGATGTATCGATCGCGATGACATCAACACCCGCGGCAAGCAATGCTTCAACCCTGGCTTCTCTATCGATAATTCCCACGGCCGCGCCGACACGCAGTCTTCCCAGCGAATCTTTGCAGGCGTTGGGATACTTGCGTATCTTTTCGATATCTTTAATTGTAATCAAACCTTTCAGCCGGTATTCATCGTCTACAACAAGCAATTTTTCAATTCTATGCTGATGAAGCAGCTTTTTGGATTCTTCCAGGGAAATGCTGGAAGACACGGTCACCAGATTTTTTTTGGTCATGACATTGGAAACAGGTTGATCCAAATTTTCTTCAAAACGTAAATCACGATTGGTAAGAATTCCAACAAGCTTTCCTTTCTTGACGACCGGTACACCGGATATGGAATATTGATTCATCAATTTCAAAGCATCACTGACTTTGCGATCGGGTTCGATGGTGATCGGATCAACAACCATTCCGCTTTCCGATTTTTTGACTTTGTCCACTTCAATCGCTTGCTGTTCTATGCTCATGTTGCGGTGGATGATACCTATACCGCCTTCCTGAGCCATGCAAATGGCCGTTTGTGATTCTGTCACCGTATCCATGGCAGCGGAAACAATCGGAATTTTCAAAGATATATTCTTTGTCAAGAAAGTCGATGGATCGACATCTCGCGGTAAAACGTTGGATGCCGCTGGAACCAGCAGCACATCATCAAATGTTAAAGATTCTTTTATTGTGTCCTCAAGCATTGTTTCCTCCATGTGAAATTAAAAACCTGGTTGCTGTTGATCACGGGTATGAACTTCCAAGAAAAGCCGACTTATGCCATACCCTCCGCTATACGGAATAAAGATTCAATCCTGATACATCGGGATTGAATCTTTCGACTTACGCATTAAACGTCACGACGTTTGTTTTCCGCTTATCTGATTACGACTTACTCATTTCAGCACACTACGCTTTTGAAATTTGAGTCTGATTAATAAAATATTTTTCGCCGTTTAAAGGAATAAAAAAACCGGATCCGTTTTCAGACGGTTCTATAAATTCAGCAAGCTGATAATAACTCTTACGGGAAAACCGCGCGGTAAAATTACCATTTTTTACGCTACAATATAAAACATTATCCTTGCCTGAATGTAAAGAACTCATTTCCAGAATTTCGCAACAGTCGTCATTAAGAAGAATTTCAATGTGCTCATGACCATCTCTTGGATTTATTGTTTTATAGACCGCTATAACAACAAAAGCGGTGTCTTCTACATCAATGTAACAGCGTTCCGGTCCGAGTTCAATGAGATATCGTCCGCATTCATCCAGTTTTAAATTTTCAAAAAAAATGCTGAGTATTTCTTTGCGGAACATGTGGGCACCTTTATAATACCAGATTCCGTCTTTGTCTATTTTGATATCAAAGTTGTCCATCTTTAAAAATTCTTTCTGCTGTCGAGCAATATCGTAACAGGACCATTATTGATCAATTCAATTTTCATCATTTCCTGAAATCTTCCCGCTGCCACATGAATTATTTTATCTTTTGCCTGTCTTAGAAAATACTCATAAATTTCGTTGGCTTTTTGTGGTTCTTCAGCCAGGATAAAAGAAGGCCGTCTTCCTTTAACGCAATTTCCCAGTAATGTAAATTGTGAGACAACCATCATAGCGCCTTTGACGTCCAAAAGAGACTTGTTCATTTTATCGTGTTCATCTTCAAAAATACGCAAATTTATAGATTTTTCAAGTATATAATCCGCGTCTGACTTATTATCATCTTTGGCTACCCCTAAGAATATGAGAATTCCTTCGTTGATTGAAGATAATTCCTGATGATTGATTTTGACACAGGCATGGTCGACTCTCTGAATAACTGCACGCATTGGTAATACCTTTAAAAAATTCCTGTATCTCTAGCAATAAATTTTCCCGCATTCAAGTAATTTCTCTTATAAAATAATAAATTGAATAAATTTACGGTAGTTCAATTTTCCTTGACAGGCTTAATTTTTGTTGTTAAGGACACGCCGGTTTAAATTTTTATGGGCGTTTGTGAAAGAACTCAAATGATCATTTCCTTCCAATGTCTATAAACTATAATTATTACAGGGGGTTACTAAATGATTTGCAAAACAGTTAAAGCGGGATTTGAATGCGCTTTTATGACTAAAAATGGTTGTAGTTTTGTTAACGGAATTTGTGCAACTGTCGTAGATAAGTGTGAAGGATGCGGGAAAATTATTGATTATGAATCGGGTAAATATTGCAAGGTTTATACTGACCCGGCAAGTAAATGGCTTAACGGAAGATGCCCGACAGCGACACATGTCAAACTGGAAATAAAAGAAACACAGAAAATAAACCCACTCAAAGCGTCGAAGAGAGCAAGCAAAAAGGCTTAATACAATCCGTATTGATAGCAGAATAAAAAGCCGGCTGATAAAGCCGGCTTTTTATATATCAACTGACGAGCTGTTTTATTTGTTGTAATTCCTGTTTTATACGCAACAGAAATAACTTTTGTTTTTCGTCGTCTTTATCCCCGGGCTCATCATTAGTTCGCATCTTATGAAGCTGCTTTTTCGCACCGTCAATCGTAAAACGTTGCGAGTAAAGCAGATTTTTGATCGTTAATAATTCGTGAACGTCTTTTTTTCTGTATAATCGTTGTGCGGTTTTTGTTCGGACAGGATTTACTGTTTTGAATTCAGTCTCCCAATATCTGATGACGTAAGGCTCGACATTCAGTATTTTACTTACTTCACCAATGCGAAAATACGCCTTATCGGGAATTATCGTTTCCATTCAGTTCCCTGTAATATAACGAATTCGTTAAACGGCAAAATTAGTATTATTCCTTAAATGAATAGAATATTTTTACCGTTGGATTTGCAACTTTTTTAATTCAGAGCTTTTCGCAGAACCTGTGAAGATTTAAACGTCAGCACTCTCCTGGCCGTGATAGAGATTTCCTGCCCTGTCTGTGGATTGCGGCCACGTCGCGCTCTTTTTTCTTTGACCATGAAGTTGCCGAAACCGGAAATCTTGACCCTCTCCCCTTTGGCCAGACAATCCTTGATAAGGTCAAAAACAGACTCGACGATATCTGAAGAATCTTTTTTGGAAAACCCGAGCTTCTCATGAACGTTCTGAATAATATCAATTTTCGTCATATTTTTTTACCTCCATTTTAACTTTATTATTTGTCTTATGATCTTATTTTTGCACCTGTCAAATCAACAGTCTTTTGCACCAGTCTGTCATGCATCTTACTTATTTCTTCATCAGTCAGTGTTCTGTCAGCGGCACGGTAAGAAAAACGCAATCCCAGGCTTTTTGTTCCTTCCGGAATTCCTTTACCTTTATATACATCAAAAACAATAACATTTTCAAGTAAATCTTCTTTCTGCTGCCAAACGGTATTTATCATTTGATCCGCTTCGATCATCTCTGGAATAACAAATGCCGCGTCCCGTGTTACCGCCGGATATTTTGACAGTTCATGATAAATAATCCTGTTCTCCTTATAAGCGGCAGTTAAAATATCCAGATTAATTTCAAATATATAAACTTTATTTTTGAAGTTATATTTTTCCATGATATCAGGATGAAGTTCCCCTGCAAGACCGATTGTTTTTTCATCTAAAACTATTTTGCATGATTTTCCCGGATGCAAAAACGACTCATTGACCAACGAAACATACTTGCAATGGTTAATTTTCAGATCATAAAAAACATTTTCCAGGCAACCTTTTAAAGTATAAAAATCAGCGGTTTTATCTGAACTCCAAAAATCATCCGTGATGTTTCCCGTGATAAGTCCTGCAAGCATGTTATCTTCTTGAGGCAGTTCTCCGTCTTTACGATTAATAAAAATTCTTCCTATTTCGAATATTTTTAAATCGGATGAACCGTTATTCATGTTTCTATGGAGTGTATCCAGTAAACCGTAAACCATGGTGGTACGCATGGCAGAAAGCTCTTCACCCAGGGGATTATGAATCTTGACAACGTTCCGTCTTGGATCATTTTCCGGCAAAGAAAGTATATCAACAGCCAGTGGTGTCCCAAAACTATAATTGACAACTTCAGTAAATCCACTGCCGACCATTAATTGTCTCAATTTTTCTTCCAGTTCCAGACGTGGTATAAAATCTAGTTCCATGACGGATACTTTCGGCAACGTAAGCGGTACTTTGTCAAAACCGTAAAGCCTGATAATTTCTTCGATAAGATCCACTTCCCTTAAAATATCGATCCGACATGTAGGCGGCGTAACAAGATATCTCCCCTTCCCGTCCGGTTTCACAATCATGCCTATTTGTCGCAATATCTGAACAACATCTTTGGCCTCTACGGCAGTCCCTATTAGTTGATGTATTCGTTCCAAACGCAAGGGGATGTTTTGAGGAGAAGAAACTTTTTGCGGATATTCATCGATATAGTTTTTGCAGATGGAGCCTCCGGAAAGATCCGCAATAAGTCGCGCCGCGCGGTTAAGAGCGTTGACTACTCCTTCCGGATCAATGCCCCGTTCAAAACGAAAAGCGGCGTCCGTTGGCATTCCTAATTTGCGCGCTGAACGGCGTATGGATGAAGGAGTAAAGTATGCGCTTTCCAGAAGAATTTGCTGAGTATCTTCTTTGACTTCCGAATTGAGCCCCCCCATGATTCCACCGATAGCGACAGGTTTGATTCCGTCACAAATCAATAATGTATTGGAAGGAAGGATGCGGCTTTTGCCATCCAGAGATATAAATTCTTCATTGTCATTTGATTTGCGGACGACGATGCGTCCTTCTTCCAGAAAGCGAAAGTCAAAAGCGTGCAGAGGTTGTCCCATTTCCAGCATGACAAAATTTGTGACATCAACAATATTGTTTATCGCGCGCATTCCGGCAGCTTCCAATCTGTTTTTCAACCAGAGGGGAGATGGACCTACTTTAACATTCTTAATCATTCGAGCTGTATAACGTGGACAGAGGTCAGCATCTATTATTTTAACCGATGTGAGAGAATGAATGTCTTCAGCTTTTTCTTTTATCCGGATGGAAGGCATTTTCATTATTTTCCCGGTGATGGCTGCCACTTCCCGCGCAATACCTATCATACACAGACAGTCGGAACGATTTGGAGTAACATTGACGTCCAATACGGTGTCTTCTACATCCAGAGCTGATTCAAGCGGTAATCCAAGAGGTAAATCAGCCGGAAGACGCATAATCCCTGATTCATCATCTCCGATTTCCAGTTCCGCCTCCGAACACAACATTCCGTCTGATTTCTCACCGCGTAATACAGTCGGTTTGATTATATAACCGCCGGGTATTTCAGCGCCAACCTTTGCCAGCGGCACGATATCTCCTGGTGCAATATTTTTTGCACCGCATACGATAGGATACGTTTGTTCTCCGTCAGTGACATCACATAAAGATAATCGATCAGCGGAAGGATGAGACTTTACTGATAAAATTTTGGCGACAACGACGCCCGTAAATTGAGGACGGATAGTTTTTATCTCATCCACTTCCAATCCAGCCATGGTGAGTTTATGCGCCAGTTCTTGTGGCGTGATTTCAATATCAATATAATCTTTAAGCCATCTGAGACTTACCAGCATGACGGAATGCGTCTCCTAAAATTGTTTAAGAAATCGGATATCATTTTCAAAAAATAACCGGATATCGGAAATACCGTACTTCAACATGGCGATACGTTCCAGACCAAGACCGAAAGCAAACCCGGTATATTCTTCCGAATCATAATTTACATGCTGAAAAACAGCGGGGTCCACCATGCCGGAACCCAGTATTTCCAGCCATCCGCTTTGTCCGCAAACCCGGCAACCGTTTCCTCCGCACATAACGCAACGAATATCAACTTCCGCCGATGGTTCTGTAAACGGGAAAAAGCTTGGCCGAAAACGTAACACGGTATTTTCTCCGAAAATCATTTTTAGAAATGCAGTAAGAATTCCTTTGAGATCGCCGAACGTCACTCCCTTGTCCACCATCAGCCCTTCAATTTGGTGAAACATCGGAGTATGGGATACGTCAGAATCACGTCGATAGACTTTTCCGGGAGACAAAATTCTCAAAGGCGGACGAACCTTCTCCATTATTCTAACCTGCACAGGGGAGGTATGCGTACGCAGGACGATATTATCTTCGATGTAAAAAGTATCCTGCATATCTCTGGCAGGATGATCCCTGGGAATATTCAGCGCTTCAAAGTTATAATAATCAAGCTCTATTTCAGGACCTTCCACAATGGAAAATCCGAAAGAAGCGAAAACAGAACATATTTCTCTGCGTATCTGAACCACGGGATGAATCCGTCCGCGTTTAATCCAGCTTCCCGGTAACGTAACGTCTGTTTTTTCTTTTAATACAATTTCTTCTTTAATCTTTTCCGATTGTTTTTGAATCGCTTCATCAATTTTGGCATTTAGCGAGTTCTTCAACTCATTGCAAAGCTTTCCGAATAAAGGTTTTTCATCACCGGAAAGCCCGGCAATATTTCTTAACAGACCGGTTACAAGCCCTTTTCTGCCAAGGTATTTTGTTCTGATATTCAAGAATTGATCTTCGGTTGTAGCCGCATTTAATTCGGCAAGGGCATTTTTTTCCAGATCCTGAAGCTCACTCATCATACCGATTACTTGCCTTTAGCCAATGCCACAACGTGAGCGAATCCCTGTGGATCGTTTACGGCCAGCTCCGCAAGTATCTTACGGTCTAACTCGACGCCGGATTTCTTCATTCCGTCTATCAAGCGACTGTATGTTATATTGTTAACGCTGGCAGCGGCACTAATACGCGCTATCCACAATTGTCGAAATTCTCTTTTCCTCGCCCGACGATCTCGATAAGCATATTTCATTGCCTTGTTAACCGCTTCCGTTGCGGTTCTCAGCAAGCGACCGCGGGCGCCAAAGAAACCTTTGGCAAGCTTTAATACCTTTCTTCTTCTTTTACGAGCATTAACGCTCCTTTTGATTCTGGACATTTTTTATTTCTCCTGATTTGCAACAATTCTTATTTATTGTGACACAAAAATTTCAATACGCGTCGTTTTTGAAATTTGTTCGTCGAACAATCCCTCCATAAGCGGAGGGTATCACACATTGCCCCTTGGGGCGGAATGATGGTCCGGGGTTCATACCCGTGATTCCGGTTTTTTATAAATAAGGAATAAGTTTTTTAATTTCTTTATAGTTTGCGGAATCAACCAGCGTTGATTGCCTTAAAGTCCTTTTTCTCTTTGTCGTTTTTTTGGTCAGGATATGGCTGGCGAACGCTTTGCTGCGCTTGATTTTACCCCTGGCTGTCAGCGAAAACCGCTTTGCCGCTCCCCGATGCGTTTTTAATTTTGGCATGTGTTTACCTTTCTTTTCTTATTGTTTTTTGGGTGAAAAAATCATCACCATGTTTCGACCTTCAAGGCGTGGCTGCTGATCAATAATGCATTCATGGACCAACTCGTCCCTTATTTTTTCCATTAATTTTCTGCCGATGTCTGTAAAAGCTATTTCTCTCCCTCTGAACATCATCGATACTTTTACCTTGTCATGATTGCTTAGAAACTTTCTAATGTGTTTCATCTTAACCTGCACATCATGTTCTTCGGTTTTGGGTTTTAACTTAATTTCCTTGACCTGGATGATCGTCTGGCTCTTTTTCGCGTCATGCAATTTTTTGTTTTGCTTGTATCGATATTTGCCGTAATCCATTATTTTACAAACGGGCACATCAGAAGACGACGAAACTTCCACCAAATCCAAACCGGTTTCATCCGCCTTGGCTAAAGCTTCCTCCAATGTTATGACACCAAGCTGTTTTCCTTCTTCACTGATGACACGAACGGTGGCAGATTTTATTTCTCTGTTGATCTTTAAATCCTTAACTATATGTCACCTCCTGCAAATAAAATTTCTTTCAAACTATTCACTTTATTGTTTTTTTGCGCATAGATCCTGCAATAACGCAATAAATTTATCAACAGGCATCGATCCCATATTTTGGCCGTCACGCATGCGGGGAGCAACCGCCCCGGCTTCCACTTCTTTATCGCCTATGACCAGCATATAGGGAATTTTCTGCATTTGCGACTGGCGAATCTTGTATCCTAATTTTTCGTTTTCAAAATATCTTTCCGAGCGAATACCCGCCTCGATTAATTTATGGTGAACCGTTTCGGCATAAGGGATATGTTTGTCCGTCACCGTCAGTAAAATACACTGAACCGGCGACAACCAGACGGGAAATGCTCCCGCGTAATGTTCAATCAACACGCCCATGAAGCGTTCAATCGCTCCCAAAATCACCCTGTGCAGCATGACCGGACGATGCTTCTCCCCATCTGTTCCAATATAACTTAAATCAAATCTTTCAGGAAGCGTGAAATCGCATTGAATGGTCGCGCACTGCCATTTTCTTTTCAATGCATCTTTTAATTTAAAATCAATTTTCGGACCGTAAAAAGCTCCATCACCTTCGTTCACGTCATAACTTATGTTGTTATCTTTAAGGGCATTCTCCAGAGCTGACGTAGCCAGATTCCAGTCATCATCGGAACCAATCGACTTTTCCGGTCTGGTACTTAATTCAACCTCATATTCAAAACCAAAAATACCCATCGCATAATTGACAAAATCGGCAATAGCACGGATCTCCGAGTTTAACTGTTCCGGCGTGCAGAGGATGTGCGCGTCATCCTGGGTAAATTGCCTCACTCTCATTAACCCATGCAGAACACCGGTTTTTTCATGTCGATGAACGGTGCCCAGTTCAAAATAACGCAGAGGCAAATCCCGATAGCTTCTGATTTTTGATTTGTAGATCAACATATGAGAAAGACAGTTCATCGGTTTGATGCCGTAGGTTTGTTCATCCACTTCGGTAAAATACATATTCTCGCGATAATGATCAAAATGACCTGATTTTTTCCAAAGATCAACTTTAAGAATCTGCGGACCCATCACCATATCATAACCGCGTTTGATGTGTTCTTTCCTTTCCCAATCTTCAATAAGATAGCGCAACATCATTCCCCTGGGATGGAATATGATCAGTCCTGCGCCTGCCTCTTCATTAACCTGAAACAGATCAAGTTCCCTTCCCAAACGGCGATGATCTCTTTTTTTCGCTTCCTCCAGTAAATTCAAGTATTCATGGAGTTCGAGCTCGTTGGCGAATCCGGTGCCGTAAATCCGTTGCAACATTTGATTATTTTCATTGCCGCGCCAGTACGCTCCCGCAACGCTCAAAAGCTTAAAAGCTTTTATCATCCCCGTTGAGGGTATGTGCGGTCCCCGACATAAATCAATATACCCTCCCTGCTGATAAATGCTGACTTGCTTGATCTCTTCGGGCAAATCATTGATCAATTCAACCTTGTAACTTTCACCTCTATCTTCAAATAACTTTATTGCCGCCTCGCGAGTCAGTTCCTCCCGTATGAATGGATTATCCTCTGCAATAATTTCTTTCATCCTTTTTTCAATTTTCGGAAAGTCCTCCATGGTAAAAGGTTCTTTATACTCAAAATCATAGTAAAAGCCGTCTTCAATAGAGGGTCCGATGCTTACTTTGGCGCCGGGAAAAATCTCCTGCACGGCCTGAGCCATAACGTGAGATATACTATGACGCAAGATAGACAAACCTTCGCTTGAAGATACGTCTATTAAATCAAGTTTCGAATTATCCTTGATGGGATAACTTAAATCGACAGGCATCTTATTTATTTTTACCGCAACAAGATAAGATAACGTTTCCTTTTTCCATTCTTTTATTGCATCAAGTGCAGACGTTCCCGCCTTGAACAAAAGTTCCTTGTTATCAGGGAAAATAATTTTTATATCCATAACTTATATAGTTCTCAATTAATTTTAAAAGGGCATCCCTGTATTGCTGATGCCCTTAAAGTGTATATAATTTAAGACATTCTTCTTTAAATTAAAATGGTAGGCAAGCAGGGATTTGAACCCTGGACATCCACCGCGTCAGGATGGCGCTCTCCCCCTGAGCTACTTGCCTACAAAATAACATCGCAATTTAAAGGTGGCTTACTACCAGTAAATTGCAGCGATGTCAAGCTAAATATCTTATATATTAGCTTATTTATCTGATGAACGGTTCAGAATGTTTATCCCTTTAAATATATAAACCAAGCCGGAAAGAATGGTGAATAAAGCAGTCAACCAAGAAAGAAAACTAAGCAGTTGGGAGTAATCGATGGCATCAAAAGTAAACGATTTTAGAAAAAGGGCTAAAAATAAGGTGCCTATTTGTAATGCCGTCGTTATCTTGCTGATAAAAACCGGTTTTATTTCATAGGGTACTGACATCATCGATAGCGTCATTATTCCCATGAGAATGATTAAATCTCTGCTAATGACAATGACCGTCAGCCAACTGGGAATCAAACCAAAAATCGAAAGCGATATAAAACCGGTTGATAACAGTATCTTATCGGCCAGAGGATCAAGAAAAGCACCGAGTTGCGTTTGTTTATTGAGTATTCTGGCCAGCATTCCGTCCAACGCATCCGTTATCCCGGCAAAAGAAAAGACAATGAGGGCCTGGGCGTATTCACCCTGAATTAAAAATATGACTATGACAGGAACAAGAATAATCCTTAATAAAGATAAAAAATTAGGTATGTTCATCATGGTGTTTTTAAAAGAAGCTTTCTTATTTATATTATTTTACCTTTTCCATTATATCTTATTTAACTGCTCAACATGGGACCGTCCGGCAGTTTTTTTATAATTTTACTAACAACGTCATTGATCAATAATTCAAAACCGTCACTTAATTTTCTTTTCAGCCTTTTATCAGTAAGGTCAAAATATCTTCTGGTTGATTCGGATTGGGCGTTCCAGAGAATTGACCCATTATCGGTGCTGCGCAGTTCGCAGATCACAGTTATTTTTACAGGCGAGTAAAATAATCCGGTTTTATAATTTTCCGTCAATGAGCAATACATTCCGGCATCGGCACCCGTCGCCTCTTTTAACGCCACGGGAGAAATGGCGCCCTTTCCGTCTGTTTTAGCATCTTCCGGTAAAGATGCAAGTTTGGCGTCCATCTCCTCCAACGATATTTTCGAATATCCTTTAAAATAGATTTCATCAAAAAGCTTTAAACGCAATAAATTAGCCGCTTTGCTTTCAGGCTCTTGGCTTTCTATGGGAAGCACGGCAACAGATTGAGCGCTAATTTTATCACTGCCGTTTTTGCTCACTACAGTTTTTGAGTTGCTGAAACAACCCATAGTCATGAAGATCATTGTGATGAACAAAAGGCTGAATTTCAGAAATTTCATGATTTTTTCTCACTATATATTTTGAGTCATTTTTAAAAAACGTGACCGGATCCCATTTTGTTCCCTGAAGAAATAAATTTTTAAAGATTAATTTATAATGCAAGAAGTTTATCAGTCAAACAATCAATTAATTATGATTCAGCAGTATTATTTTTCTTTAATTTTTCAATTTCTTCTTTAATGATTCTCTCCGCTATTTCAGGAAACATTTTACGCGTTATACTTTCAACGATTTTTTCAACCCTTTGCAAAATATCTTCGTATCTTTTGTTGTCTGCTTGATGCTCATGAATGATATCAACCAAATTGTACACTTCTTCATCAAGGTGAGAATCATTTTCGTAACCTCTTCCGTCAACAACAATGACTTCCTGGTGGCTGCCATTATTCTCTTCTTCTAATTCATCCGTTAAATTATGTACTTTTCTATTTTCATGATCTATGGAATCCGCATTCACATGAATTTCTCCATTGTTTTTTACCAGATAAAACGCATATATTTAAAAAATATTTTTTAAATTATTATCACAGAGCATAAAACACTTCAAGATATATATCATATTTTTTCGATATCAAAATTATTCGTCCAATCTATTTTTGTGATTGACATCCTGGCGTTATTTCATGTTTAATACAAAAAATTAGAAGATCATTCTTAACATAAGCGCCTATGAAAAGAATATTAATTACCGGTGGATCTGGTTTTTTAGGTTCTCACCTATGTGAAAAGCTTTTAGAAGAAGGCAACGATGTCATTTGTCTGGATAATTTTCATACCGGCGACAAAAACAACATTGCTCCTCTCCTGGGGAAAAAAAATTTTGAATTGATTCATCACGACATCATTCATCCTATCTATCTGGATGTTGAAGAAATATATAACCTTGCCTGTCCGGCATCCCCCGTGCATTACCAGAACAATCCCATCAAAACTATCAAGACCAATGTATTGGGCGTGATAAACGTTCTCGGTATTGCCAAAAGGACCAAAGCAAAAATACTTCAGGCCTCTACGTCAGAAATATACGGCGATCCCGAAGTGCATCCGCAAAAAGAATCCTACTGGGGAAAAGTCAATCCGATAGGGATCCGCAGTTGTTATGATGAAGGAAAAAGAGCGGCAGAGTGTCTGATGATGGATTACCGGCGTCAAAACGGCGTTCATATAAAAATAGCCCGCATCTTTAATACTTACGGGCCGCGGATGTCCATCCATGACGGCCGCGTTGTAAGCAATTTTATTATTCAGGCTCTCCAGAATAAAAATATCACGGTCTATGGCGATGGCTCACAAACCAGATCGTTCTGTTACGTTGATGATATGATTGACGGACTGACCGGAATGATGAATTCCGAAGATAATTTTTACGGTCCGGTCAATGTCGGTAATCCTGTAGAATTTACCATTCTGCAGTTGGCAGAAAAAGTAATCGCTTTGACCAACAGCAACTCCCGCATTGAATATTTTCCTTTGCCTGAAGATGATCCTGTTCAACGCAGACCGGACATCAGCCTTGCCCAAGAGAAGCTGGGGTGGGTTCCCAGAGTTCATCTGGAGGAAGGTTTGGCAAAAACCATCGAATATTTCCGTGTCGCATTAAAAGCATGATATACACATTGAGGAGCCTGAATAAAATGAAATTTAAAAAGAAAATACTCTGTATCGGAGCCGGTTATGTCGGCGGCCCTTCCATGGCTATGATCGCACACAAATGTCCGGATTATCGCGTTACGGTCGTGGATATTAATTCAGAAAGAATTGATGCCTGGAATTCTCCCCATCTGCCTGTTTACGAACCTGGCCTCGATAAAATCGTAAAACAGTGCCGGGGAAAAAACTTATTTTTCAGCAAAGATATAGAAAATCAGATTAAAGAAAATGACTTAATTTTTGTGAGTGTCAACACACCGACAAAAACATATGGCGCCGGCGCCGATATGGCCGCCGACTTGCAATATTTGGAAAAAACAGCCCGTCAGATTTTAAAATATTCTCATTCTTCAAAAATTGTAATCGAAAAAAGCACCTTGCCAGTCAAAACGGCTCTTACCATGGAGAAAATTCTATCTTCCGCAAAAGGAAAAATCAAATTTGAAGTTCTTTCCAATCCGGAATTTATGGCGGAGGGCTCGGCGATGAATGATCTGGAGAACCCCGATCGTGTTCTCATCGGTTCCCGTGAAACAAAAAGCGGATTGAAAGCAAGAGCCCGATTAGTAGAAATTTACGCCCGATGGGTTCCTCTTAAAAAAATTATCACGTCCAATATCTGGAGCAGCGAACTGTCAAAATTAGTTGCCAATGCTTTTTTAGCTCAGCGCGTATCTTCCATCAATTCTATTTCTGCTTTATGCGAAAAAACAGATGCTGATATCGTTGAAGTAGCTAAAGCGGTAGGCCTGGATAGCAGAATCGGCGACAAATTTCTCAGAGCGGGTGTCGGGTTCGGCGGTTCCTGTTTTAAAAAGGATATTTTCAATCTTGTTTATCTTTGCCATTATTACGGATTGCGCGAGGTGGCCTCTTACTGGGAAAATATCATCAAGATTAATCAATATCAGCAGGATCGTTTTATTGCCAATATTCTTCATGCCATGTTCGGCACATTAGCCGGCAAAAAAATATGTATTCTGGGTTTTGCATTTAAAGCAGACACAAGCGACACTCGAGAAAGTCCGGCTATTTACATTTCTCAAAAACTTCTGACAGAACAGGCGGAACTAACCATCTCCGATCCGAGAGCGCTGAAAAACGCGGCCATTGACCTTGCCGGTGTCAAGGGAAAGATAACCTATATTGACGATCCTTATAAAGCCGCAGCCGGTTGTCACGCGTTGTTGATCTTAACCGATTGGGAAATGTATCGGACACTTGATTATAGAAAACTCTACCGTTCCATGGTGAAGCCGGCTTTTCTTTTCGACGGACGTAATATCGTTGATTATCAAAAATGTCATGCGATAGGATTCAATATATACCCGATCGGCAGGAAGGCTTTAACGCATTTCTAACGTTTAATGCTCATGGGATATAGATATAGTCCGAATCACCTTTGGATGTGACATCATTTCGCTCATCTTTACGATGATCAGCGATTCTCATGAGATAAAATCAAAAGCGTTTTTAATCAATGTAATGTCCTGGTTTGAACCGGACATGGTTACCGCCACCACATCAAACCGCGCGTTCGCGTCTAAAAGATGTTTCACTTGTAAATAATATAACGCCACCTGGGATATTTTTCTTTGTTTTTTTATCCCCACCGCCTGTTCAGGATATCCCAGCGCTCCTGATTTTCTTGTTTTGACTTCAATAAAAACAAAGTCACCGTTTTCTTGGGCTACAATGTCTATTTCCCCGAGAGCGCAGCGGAAATTGGTTGCTAAAATGCGATAACCCTTTTTCTTAAGAAAAGACACCGCGATGTCTTCACCTTTTTTTCCTGTGATAATTTTTGTCAGGTTTTTCATTTTAAACGGAAAAATCAAACGAGGATTGATTCATGTTTTTAACATGAAATGATTTCCGATGAATTTTACAGATACCAAATTTTCTGATGGCGTTGACATGTTCCCTGGTTCCATATCCCTTGTTTTTTTGAAAATTATATTGAGGAAACTGGCGGTGATACATTTCCATGATCCGGTCGCGAGTCACTTTGGCCATGATGGATGCGGCGGCGATGGAAATGCTTAAATTGTCTCCCTTGACCAGAGGTTTTTGCGGGGTAATGATGGGAATGCGATGCAAACCGTCCACCAAAAGAAAGTCGGGAGACGCGGAAAGTTCCAGAACGGCATCGCGCATTGCCTTCAGCGATGCCTGTAAAATATTAACCCGATCAATCACATCGGCATCGACCACTCTGATGCCGATGGCCATGGCGTCTTTTTCAATCATTTCGTATAAATTTTCTCTTTTCGTGACGGATAATTTTTTCGAATCATTAATTTCGGTATTACAATAATCGGGAGGGAAAATGACCGCCGCGGCAACCACCGGCCCCGCCAAAGGTCCCCTGCCTGCCTCGTCGACTCCGGCAATCAGATGATATCCTTCCCGACGGGCCATTTTTTCAAAAGTATCCATTAAAAACTAAAATCCTTTAGTTTTTTAAAAAATGTTAACGCTTCGACAATAGTGATGTAAAAAATTGCAGTATCAGTAATTTATTGTTTTGACGCGTCTTTAATCCTTGCTTTTTTACCTCTTAAATTTCTCAGATAATAAAGACGGGATCTGCGCACTTTACCTCTGCTGATCACTTCAATCTGGTCAATGATCGGAGAATGCAGAGGGAATGTTCTTTCCACACCGACGCCGTAGGAAATTTTTCTGACCGTAAAATTTGCACGGCTATTACCGCTTCTCTTGCGAATAACAACTCCCTCAAAAGCCTGTATTCTCTGCTTCTGCCCTTCAATAATTCTAACGTGTACTTTTACGGTATCACCGGTCTTGAAACCGGGAATGTCAGATCTCATTTGTTCTTTTTCTAACATGTCTATCAGATTCATATATTCTTCCTCCCGCTATAATTGCTTTTTTCAAGATATTAAACGCCCATAATTTTGTCCATTATAATGGCCACGGCCGAGCGCACCGCCAGATGATTATAACCGGCATGCCCCCTGATAGGCTCCAGTTTAAAATCAGATTCGTTCACAATTTCATCTGCTAATCCGGAACCCGTGCCGAAAATTAAAAGATAAGGCGCCTTATTGTTTCGCAATATCTTTTTCAATTCAGCAAATTTTAAAATCTCCCCTGTAAAATTCGCTCCGGTAACAATCGTTTTCGGCCTGCAACCGGTTTTTCTGTTCACATCATTGATCACGTCCTTCAGTTTAGCGTTGACATGAATCAATTCAAAAGCATCCTTCCGGAATTCATTGTAAACAGCCCCATAACCCTTGAGCCAGTGATGGATGATTTCCTGCGCCAGATTACGCTGCTCCTCTATGGGATTAACAATATAAAAACCACTGACAGCATACGTCTTGGCAACCCTGGCAAGGTCATGAATATCCATATTGGCAATCGATGTCGTTACGACCTTACGTTCTTTATTATAGACCGGATGATGTAAAAGAGCGATATAAAGCATTAAAGCTTTTCCATTTATAATGAAACGATCCTAATTAATTCGGCGCAAACCCATACATTAAATATTTCTTAAAATCAAGATTTTATTCTTCTTTAATTTCATTAAGAATTTTCCCCTCTTCCGCTGAAAGCCTGGTTTTCTTCAATAAATCCGGTCTTCTTTGATACGTTTTCCTGAGCGATTCTTTTTTCCGCCAGCGTTCGATTTCAGCATGATTCCCGCAAAGCAGGACATCCGGGACTTTCCAGCCTTTATAATCTGCCGGTCTTGTGTACTGGGGATATTCCAACAAGTTCTGAGAGAACGTTTCGCTGATTTTTGAATCCGGATTCCCCAGAAAATCAGGAACTAAACGGGAAACGGCATCGATTAAAACCATAGCCGCCAGTTCACCACCGGTTAAAATATAATCTCCAATGGAAATTTCCCTGTCCACCAGATGTTCTCTGATTCTTTCATCAACCCCTTCATAGCGACCGCAAAGAATAATGATCCGCTGTTTCCCGCAAAGTTCTGCCGCAATTTGCTGATTGAAAACTTCTCCCTGGGGAGTCATTAAAATGACGGTAGAGTCTTCGCGATCATCCATCCTGATGGCTGATAAAGCCTTTTCCACCGGTTCCAATTTCATGACCATTCCACAGCCGCCTCCGTACGGCGCGTCATCAGTCATTTTGTGTTTATCATCAGCCCAGTCGCGTATGTCATACAATGAAATATTGATAATGCCTTTTTCCCGGGCTTTTTTTAACAGACTAAAACTGAGTGGCGATGAAAACATCTCTGGAAAAATGGAAAGGATATCGAATTTGATCACTGTTACAATCCGTCCGGTATTTTTACGGTCATCATTCGTTGATTGACGTCTATCTGCTTGATGACATGAGATACTGCAGGAAGAAGTATTTCTTTATTTTTCCCTCGGCAGACATAAACATCATGACTGCCCGTGGGGAAAACGGACTCTATTTTGCCCAGCCATTGCCCTTCTTCATTATAAACATCAAGGCCGATAATATCCTGAACGTAATATTCTCCAGGAGACAATGCCTGCAAACTATCTTTTGGCAAATAAACTTTACAGCCGACAAACTCCCTGGCCGAATCCACATCATTTATTTCTTCAACTTCAATAAAAAATGCGCTGCCGGTTTTTTCAATTTTTTTTAAGCCAAAACGATTTTTTTGTCCGGGAGTTTTTTCAATATAAATAAAATCAGGTTTTGAAAAACAGCTTGCGGTCTCCAAAAACGACAAAACCTTCATGCATCCTCGGAGACCGCGAGTCTTTACAATCTCTCCAGCTTCAAAGAGATCCATTACGGGTCTATTCAATTATTTCTAAAACAGCTCGCTTGTGAGCCTTGGCCGATGCGGCGCTTAAAATCATACGGATCGCTTTTGCCGTCCTGCCCTGCTTGCCGATGACTTTTCCCAAATCCTCTTTTGCCACACGCAGTTCAATCACAGATGTTTGTTCGCCGATTACTTCAGTTACTTCAACCTTATCCGGGAAATCTACCAAAGCCTGAGATATATACTTGATCAATTCTTTCATCGTCATAACCTCCGCTGAGTTTAATGAGTTCTTTTAGAAATAATTTTTAATCACAGATCGCTTTTTGACAAATTTCGGCATTACCCAAAATAAAACTTTATTTGACCTTAGCTTCTATACCCTTTGTCTTCAGCAAATTAGCTACTGTCAGAGTTGCCTTGGCGCCCTTGGACAGCCATTTACGAATACGATCTTCCTTTACAATAACCTCCGCCGGATTCTTCTTAGGATCATAATTGCCCAAAATTTCCAGAAATCTGCCATCACGTGGAAAATCAGCATCAGCCGCTACAATTCGATAAAAAGGTTTGCCTTTGGCACCCATTCGAGTCAGTCTAATTTTAACACCCATCGATTTTTAATAATACCTCCTTAAAATAATAATTTTTGTATGAGATTAAAATATCACAACTTTGTAAATTTTAAAAGGGAAAATTCCTCATTAAAGATTTTACCCCGTCTTTTTTGTTGAATTTTTTCATCATTTTCCTTATTTCCACGTAATTCTTCAACAAAAGATTAACATCCTGAACGGATGTTCCGCTCCCCAAGGCTATTCTTTTACGCCGCCGTCCGTCAATAATTATATAATTATAACGTTCTTGCCTGGTCATGGAATCGATGATAGCGGTAATTCTAACCAATTGTTTATCATCAGGCTCAAGATCTTTAAGGGCCTTCATTTTACCCAATCCCGGAATCATTCCCAGGATGTCCTTGATGGATCCCATTTTCTTTATTTGAGCCAGTTGATTGCGGAAATCTTCCAGAGTGAAATTGTTCTTCCTGATGCTTTTCTCCAGATCCAGAGCCGTTTTTTGATCCATATTGGCCTGAGCTTTTTCCACAAGACTGAGGATGTCACCCATGCCCAGGATTCGGGAGGCTATTCTTTCCGGATGAAAGACCTCCAGATTGTCTATTTTTTCACCCATGCCNNCGGGCATCGCCATCCATTTTCGTCATAATAACGCCGTCAATCCCGATTAATTCATTGAATTTGGCGCCGACATTCACGGCATCCTGACCGGTCATGGCATCTGCAACATAGATAATTTCAGCGGGATTGACTTTGTTTTTAATCTTCTGAAGTTCTTCCATCAAATGATTATCGATATGCAATCTACCGGCGGTATCAATAATCAGCACCTCATAACCGTTTTTTCGCGATTCTTCCACGGCCTGAAAACATATTTCCACGGGATCTTTCAGGCGTTTGTCTTCAAAAACCGTTGTGTTGATCTGTTTCCCCAGCAAGGATAATTGCTCAATAGCCGCCGGCCGGTAAACGTCAGCGGATACAAGGCAGACTTTTTTACGTTCCCTGGATAATAAAAGCGCCAGTTTTGCCGCGGTTGTCGTTTTGCCGCATCCCTGAAGACCGATCAGCAT
>DJVN01000182.1:25477-25899 GCA_002441205.1 Syntrophaceae bacterium UBA6255
GCTACTTTGAAATTAACATCCGCCTCCAGGAGGGCCATGCGAATTTCCTTGAGCGAAGCATTGACATTTTCTTCGGTCAAAATTCCGCGCCCTTTCAATTTCTTAAAAATATTCTCCAGTTTTTCAGAAAGATTTTCGAACATCATTAAACATCCATATTTTTTAGTTTTCTTTGGTTTTAATCTCTATGCTTTTTATCATGCAATTTGTTTTGGTCTTCGCTGAAATCTTTTTTGCAGCTTGCCGGGCCTGTTCCTTGTCTTTCATATCCGAAACCACCACCCGGTAGAGAACGCCTTTCCCCTTGATTTCTGCTTTAATTATTTTAGGATTAAAGCCCAGAGACGCTATGTCTTTATTCATCTTATAGGCGGTTGATTTATCCTTGAGTGAAGCCACCTGTATGATGAATTTGTGTTTGA
>DJVN01000079.1 GCA_002441205.1 Syntrophaceae bacterium UBA6255
GTGTGCAACCCCACAGCAAGCTGTGGGGTAGTTCAACTTGCCAATTCCGCTGTGCTTCGCTTTCGGAATTGGAGTTTCACTAAAATTAACGGGCTTCGGAATCGTATCCACAAAGCCCGTTAATGGTTTTTTGCTCAGATTAGTAAAGGTGGTTATATAAAAATTAATCATTAATTCAGATACTTTATCCTCCTATCGGCAATTCTTTTATCCTGACAGCGCGTTGAAATCTTTCCTGATAAAAAGGGTGCTCCAGCGAATCAATTCGAACACGCCTCTTTTTTGACGAGGCGTGAATGAATTCGCTGTTTCCTATGTAAATTCCAACATGTCCGAATGAACGGTTGGTGCGGAAGAAAACCAGATCTCCTTTAGCCAGCTCTTCGATATCGACTGTGACGCCGACTTCAGATTGGTCACGGGCAACTCGCGGTAAATTTACGTTGAAACTTCGATAAACCTTTTGAACAAAGGCAGAGCAGTCAATTCCCCTTTTTGACGTTCCGCCAAGTCTATAAGGCGCTCCCAGGAAGCCGGATGCCTTTTTAATCAATCTTTGCATTTCATTAGTACTTTCCCATTTTCCCAGAAATTCTTCTCCACTGACAAAGCGGTAAACACTTGTCCATAAACTTTCTTCATTACTGTATGCTTCTTCTGTGTCTGTATTTTCATCTGCGATTGTATCCGCTTCTTCGTTTGTCTCTTCAACTAAATCTTCATCTTTGTGTGTTGAAAGGTTTGTTTGTTTTTGGGGCTGAGAGGTCGATTTTGCCAATATAATTTTCTGCCCGATCCGAATCGTCCTTGAATTTAAATGGTTTAGAGCCACCAATTTTTTTAAAGGGATGTTGTTTTTATGCGCAATCTTGGAAAGAGAATCGCCTTTTTTGACCACGTAATAAGATGAATTTGTTTTCCGGGAAGCAACACGTTTAGATGAATTAGCTTGCTTAACGGCAACAGAGTTAGAAGAACGTTTTTTTTGGCCAATTTTTAAAATTTGGTTGGCTTTAATTTTGGATTGATGAAGATTATTAACTTTCTTGATGTCACTGATGCTGATGTCGAATTTTTTTGAAATGCTGGAAAGGGTATCCCCTTTTTTCACTTTATAATGAACTGCATGAGCGTTGAAACTAAAACCGCACAATAATAAAAGGACAAAAAGTCCTGAAAGTAAAAAAATCCGCCGTTTCATAATGAAATGCCTCCTTTGTTACGGGGGGTATTATCCTATTAACGGTGTACATATTTCGATTAATTTTTTTCATATTTATAACCGAAAAATAAATAACAAGTTGCTGTACACACCAATTTTACATCTTTTTAGTAAAATGTATAATTAACTAAATGATTTACAGGTGACATACTAAAACTGTGAGGGTATGTCAAATTTATTTTACAAATTTAAACGGTGTAATTTTATAAGGCTTTATAATAATTAACTTTTTATACAAGCAACCTCTGTTTAATTATGTAAATTAATATTGGATTTTATGTTGATTTTCGGTTATGGCAGTGCCTGTTTAAAATTGTCTCTTGATCAGGGGCGGGTGCTTTGCTTTGAGACAGGGAATATCAATTTAATGTATGAAGGATTAAGATGCGATTTATTTGGAGAAATATTTCAATAATTTTAATTTTAGTCTTGACGTATCTTTTTATCGATGTGGGACGCTATTTTTTTTATCCCAGCGTGGCCTCTTTGAAGAAAAATTACCCCGAAAAAACCGCGTTCATGAAATATCGTGAAAAAGTCTGGGAAAAAAAAGGCATGAATAAGAAGGTTGCGAATATCAGAGTTCCTCTTTCCCAAATCTCGCCTTATGCGATGAAAGCCGTGATTATAGCCGAGGACGATAAGTTCTGGTCTCATGAGGGGTTTGATTTTGAGGCCATGCAGAAGGCACTGGAAAAAGACATTAAGAAGAAGAAATTCAAAGCCGGCGGCAGTACCATTTCTCAGCAGCTTGCGAAAAATCTATATCTTTCTCCGTCAAAGAACCCTGTCCGGAAAATCAAAGAAGCGATTCTGACCTGGCGCATGGAGCGCCATTTAAGCAAAAAAAGGATCATGGAGCTGTACCTGAATGTTGCGGAATGGGGTGACGGAGTTTTTGGTATCGAAGCCGCCGCCCGCAGACATTACGGAAAAAGCGCTGCCGCATTGGGCCCCCGGGAAGCGGCGGTGCTGGCTTCGATCCTGCCCAATCCCATCAAATATAAACCTCATGGTTCATCAAGATACGTGGTTAACCGTTCAGAAAGAATTTACCGGATTATGGTGCGTCGGGGCATTGTGATTCCTGAGTATGAAGACGTGATCTCCGAACCTGATGAAAGTGAAGGTCAAACTGTCGACCAAGTTGGCGCATATGTTCCTGAAGAGACCGGACAGGAACATGAATCCATTCAACCTATGGACGAAAAAAAGGAAGAAACCGTTCCGGAAGAACAGAAAGCAACTCCTGTTCTTCCGGAAACAGAAAAAAAACCAATTCCCTGAGGGGAGTCCCTTTTATAATATTTCAATGGCGCAGGCCATGGAAACGCCGCCGCCGCCGCAAAGGGTGGCCAGACCCAGCGTCTTGCCATGCTTTTGCATGGCGTGAATCAGCGTAACCATTATTCTGCTTCCGGTAGAACCCACAGGATGTCCCAGGCCGATGCCGCTGCCGTTGATATTGGTAATTTCACGATTTAAACCAAGTTCCTTTTCACAACCAAGATACTGGCCGGCGAAAGCTTCGTTGACTTCGCACAGCTCAAAAGCGCCCAGCGTAAGTTTCGGATCGTTCTTTAGCAGGTTTTTTACGGCCGGAACCGGACTTAAGCCCATTACGGACGGATGACAGCCGCCGCGTCCGCAGGAGCGGATTCTGGCGATCGGTTTCATGCCCAATTCCCTGGCTTTTTCCGCCGACATAATGATCATGGCGGAAGCGCCATCGTTGAGTCCTGAGGAATTACCGGCCGTGACCTTACCGACCTTGGGGATAAATGCCGGAGGCAGGGCTTTCAACTGATCCATGGTTAATCCGGGACGGAAATGTTCGTCCTTATCAAAGATGACAGGCGGCTTGCCTTTTTTCTGTGGAAGCTCGACCGGTACGATCTCATCTTTGAAATCGCCATTCCTGGTGGCGCGCTCGACGCTGTTGTGGCTGCGCAGGGCGACCTCGTCCATTTCCTCGCGGCTGATGTTCAACAACTGGGCGATCAATTCCGCGGTATGTCCCATAATGTAAGGTTTGCCCTTTAAGCTCTCAAAAGGCTGTCCTGATTTGACGGGGCCGTCGTCGGAAAGCGGCATGACATAGGAACCGCAGTGTAATGCGCGGATCATGGCATCGACAAAAACCGAGTCCTGGAGACGGCATCCCCACCGGGCGCCAAAACTTACATAAGGCACACCGGACATATGCTCCACGCCGCCGGCCAGAATAATATCGGCCATCCCGGCCTGAATCATCGCCGCACCGGAAAGCACGGCTTCCATGCCGGAAATGCACACACGATTGACGGTTACAGCGGTTACTGAGTCCGGAATACCCGCCAAAAGAGCACCCACCCTGGCCGTGTTGAGCGTATTGCAGTCTTCAATACAACAACCGAAGCGAACATCATCAATTATCGCCGGTTCTATGCCCGCGCGTTTAATGGCCTCTTTCATGACGACCGCCGCGATTCTGGCTCCGATCACGTCCTTTAATGTTCCTCCGAATGTTCCTATCGCTGTTCTGCACGCCGAAACAATTACAACATCCTTCATTGTCTAAACTCCTTATATTTATGATTATTTTCTTCTATCAAAGCTGAATGATTCAGACAGACTTTTCAGAAGTAATTTCTTCAAACTAGTCAAACAAGCTTAAGCTGTTTGCAGCTCGTTGCTCCAACCTGTTTGTAAAAATGAATAAAACCGGACACTGCATATCTCATAACCGGTCTCAAAGTCAAGACCATGAATAGTCTGCAATGAAACGTTTGCGTAAAAAATTTCATAAAGAACGATGAGCGCGGTTTGGGTAAAGCACTGAAAGAGACTTGCCCGATGTGTATTTTTACCCAAAAATAAATGAAAAACACTTGCTCTTTTCAGTTGACCCGCTTTAAAAAATGATTAATAAGAAAGAAAAAAGAAGGGGGTGACGCCGGGGCGCAAATTGAAGAAATCGAAAAGAATTAGACGTTGAAAAAGAAGTGCAGCAAAAAATATCCGGTAACGGTTATTAAAATGTCCATACTTTAAAAAATATGAAAGGATGAATTTCCATGAATAAGAAGATTTTTTGTTTGGTGGTTGCGTTATGTGTAAGTGTATTCTTTTTGATTTCATGTTCCGGTGGTAAAAATGCAGCCGAACTGGCAATTAAAGCGGCGGAAGAAGCTGTCAATGTAACGAAGACTGAAGCAGTCAAGATAGTTCCGGATGAGGTCAAATCACTGGAAGATACACTCACTGCGGTAAAGGAGAAATTTATAAATGGTGATTACAAAGCCGCCATGGAAGAAGCGACAACTCTCGCCAATAAAGCAAAAGAAGTTTTGGATGCGGCAAAAGCCAAAAAGGAAGAACTCACAATAAAATGGACGGAAATAAGCCAGGGACTTCCCAAAATGGTTGAAGATATTCAGGCCAAGATAGATTCTCTTTCCAAAGTAAAGAAGCTTCCGGCTAGCGTCACCAAAGAAGGATTTGAAGAAGCTAAAGCCGGACTGGCTTCCGTAAAAGATGAATGGACCAAGATTCAAACCAGCTTTACGAGCGGCAATTTCGCTGAAGCTGTTAACGCTGCAACGTCCCTGAAAGATAAAGCTGTAAAAATTATGGAATCCTTGGGAATGAGCGTCCCTTCTTCTGAAACTCCGGCTGAGGCTCCTGCTCCGGCTGCTGTACCGGCTCCCGCTAAGTAACAAAATTAGACTGAAAAGGGATATGTTCCAATATAGGGTTGGAACATATCCCTGAAACTAACCGTTTTTTGTTTGCCGCCTGCCGAAGATAAATCTGCCCATTTTTCTGACGGCAAAAAAGAAAAACAATACAATAAGTATCAGACAAACGATCGGAAGGATAATGGCCAGCAATGCCACAATAATCGCGCCGATAAGTTCCAGCGTGGCAACGAGAGGGTTGCCGGTTCCTGCCGTGGCGAGCGATGATTTCGCGCGTAGTGCAACCGTGGCTCCCTGTACCAATCCGGCCACTCCTCCTCCGGCAATCAGAGCCAGCGTCCATTTCAGAAACGGAGAAAGTTCCATGCCCATGGAAGCCGTTGTTATCGTACCGGCGATTACGGCAGCGGGTGTGGCAATGATATCCAGAATATGGTCAACCCCGGGTATGTAATAAGCCAGTACTTCAATGACAGTAGCCGAAGCAAAGGCAATGGTCGCGTAAGTAGAGCCAATCCAGGCAAATCCCGCAGGCATTTGAATCTGCCCGCTCAATACCGCCAGGTTCATAATCAGCAGTGGAACAAAAATCCTGAAACCGCATGCTGCGCTCAATCCAATGCCTACTGCTATTCCAAGTATCGTTTCCATTTTTCCCTTTTTGTAGCCGAAATTTTCGATGTCTAAATCAGATTTCTTTTAGTAGTTTGTTTTCAGGAAGCTTTTCAATAGTTCTGCCGAAGGCTTCCAGTGAAGCGGACAGCGAAGCAAATTCAGGATTATCTGTAAAAGCCATTATGTTGAGCCCTCTTTTTTCTAAGGCGTCGATCACGAACTGTATCGTTAACACGTTGATATCAATGGCCGGCTGGTATCCGAGGTCACCGTTTCCTTCGATTTGGGCGGTTGAAGCGATATTGCTTTTAACAAGTTCAAAAAGAATTTCTTTGACAAAACGAATAGGAATTCCCAGTTCATTTGATATTTCCGTGGCGGTCATTGGTTTTTCTCCCTGGACAAAGTTTTTAATCAGACGGCCGGTAACCTGTAAAGAGAGCAGTATCCGGAGGCGGCGACTCGACTGAAGCGCGTCCGGTTCAAACTCATAAGTATCAACATTCTGATAGGCGAAAGATACTTCCGCACCATACAAAACAATCAGCCAGCTTAACTGAAGCCAGGCGAGAAAAAGCGGCAGGGCTGCAAAACTTCCGTAAATGGCATTGTATTTAACAACTCCGACCTGAAACGTTATATATACCCACTGAACAATCTGGAAAATCGTGCCCGTAATTATTCCCGCCAGCAGGCCGGCGGGGAAACGCACTTTCGTATTCGGCATAAAAATATAAAGGAAGGTAAAAAGTATCCACATGAGTGTGTAGGGCAACAGTTTAAGCAAAAAGAAAATCAGCGAACTGAAACTCCCTAGAATGGTAAATTTTTCCATAATCATGGTTACCTGTGTGGTGATAAAGACATTAACGCCGCTGGAAAGAACGAATATAACGGGGCAGACCAATATGAGCGACAAATAGTCGCCGAACATCCGGCCAATCGTCCGTTTTTCCTTTATGCCCCAGATATCATTGAAAGAATACTCTATCTGCCCCAGCATCTTGATTACCGCCCAGAAAAGCACGACCAGACCAACGCCGGCGATTAACCCGCCCCTGGTGTTTGCCAGAAGAGAATGGGAGAATTGGATGACGTTGGTGAGAATTGCCTCATGACCGGCCAGTTTATCGCGTAATTGAGCTTCAAGTATTTTCTCAAAACCGAAACCCTTGGCAATTCCAAAGGCCATCGCGGCAATGGGAACTATTGAAACAAGCGAATAAAAAGTCAAAGCGGAAGCTCGTAACTGGCATTTGTCTTCATCAAATCCCCTAACGGAAAGAAGCAATACTCTTAAGAGCTTAAGAAAAACGGATTTACCCGGCGAAAGCTGGGCGCGGCGAACTCTCCAGACATCGTGTTTTATGAAATTTGAAGCCTTTTGAATTTTCCCCCCTATATTTTTCATCATTTCCCTCCGGCGGATCAAGTTATATCAAATATTGTAAATCATCGGAATAATGTCCGAGATTAAAATTTCCGACCCAAATCCTGAACTTTGATTTGATTGGGCGAAAGTATAAAAATAACGGACAGGTATGTCAATCATTAACTGGTCATCAATACATCGTTGCCGATATCAGGTTGCTGATGTTCATTATCAAATGGCACAATCATTGTTGTTTATCCCGCAACAAATAAATTCAATTAATAATAAAAAAGTGTTATTTAGAAAACAAACGTATAAACAAAACGATAAACATCTTTCAAAACGGAGATAAAATTATGATTACAAGAATCTTTAAAAATGTTTTTATCATTCTGCCGGGATTACTGATTCCTGCCATTATCTTGTTGCTGAACTCCTGTTATTATTATCCATATGAACAGGTGACGATGCAGCCGTCTGAGAATGAAAATATCAGAGCCATTACGCAAATTTATTTTTATCCCAATAAGAATCAGTCAAGCGAACAGCAATCACGTGATCACTACGCGTGTTATAATTGGGCGATGGATCAAACTGGTTTTGATCCCAGTGCATCATCGATTGCCCCGGTACAGCGGGTACGGGTTGTGCCCATGCCGCCTCCCGGACATGATACTCTGTCCATGTCCATTGCGGGAGCGGTTCTGGGCGCTCTGATTGGAGGACCGCGTCACGCTGGTGGAGGGGCTTTAATCGGAGCGGCAAGTGGTATGATGATGGGAGCCATTTCCGACGCATCCCGGGCGGAAGCAGCAAGGCAAATGGAAGAAGCCTACCAGAATCGTTATCAGGCGCGTGACTTTCATCGAGAGAAAAAGGCCATGCAGTTTCGCCGGGCAATGTCGGCTTGCATGGAAGGTCGCGGATACACGGTAAATTAGTTTCTCATCGGCGGCGTGGAGGGTATTACTATGTTACTTAAATTTAATTTTAAAAAAAGTTTTGCCATTGCGGTTTCATTATTCATACTGTTGTTGATGAGTCCGTCAAGTTTTACTGAAGAGGCGCAGGCACAGCCTCCTAAAAAGGCTCCGGCTCGTACTGTTAAACGGGCGCCGACAGTTCATCAAAAGAAATTTGTTGATTCACGCTATAAACATAATCGTTCTTATCTGAAGCGCGGGCTTTCGGTTCGATCGCTTCCCAGAGGCCATCGAGTTGTAATACATCACAATGATCGTTATTACGCTTTTCGTGGAGTTTGGTACAGGCACCATCGTGGACAATATGTCGTGATTGCTCCGCCTGTTGGATTATTTGTTCCATTTTTGCCGTTTGCTTATGCTACGGTCTGGATGAATGGAATACCCTACTACTACGCTAATGAAACATATTATACGCAAACTCCCGGAGGATATGTGGTTGTCGCGCCGCCGCAGGACGAAGTAAGCGAGACGCCTCCGGATCCTGAAGATGAAATGGTAGATATAACAGATGATAGAATGTTTATTTATCCCAGCAAAGGACAAAGTCAGGCGCAGCAGGATAATGACCGTTACGAATGTCATAAATGGGCGGTCGAACAGACAGATTATGATCCGACTGACCTCCCATACGATCTTTCTGCTGAAGATATTATGCGACAAAGAAAAGATTATCGAAAAGCCATGGCCGCCTGTCTTGACAGTCGCGGCTATTCTGTAAAATAAAATTTAATATGGAATACGTTGAGGCTGGAGATCTGTTCAATATAAAACTTTAATATTTTCTAAAAAGGAGGTGGCCATGGAGCAACAAAAAATAATTGAAAAGATGATAGATTTGCACAAAACTTTTTTTGAAAGTTACTTTTCAATGATGGTCCTATTGCAGGATCAGACGGAAAATCTTTTAAAGCCGTATATCAATGGCTTCCCCGGGATGAATAATGAGAATAAAAAAGTCTTGGACCAGTGCATTAATGAATACAAAAGGAGCCGGGATGAGTTTAAAAAGGCTATTGATAAGGGTTACGCCAAGGCAGAAACGTTTTTTGATTATAATGCAATGCTCAGGTTTCAGGAGCAGAATGAAAAAATATTCAGTGATTTTTTAAAGCAGGCTAGCTGGATGCCGGGTGATTTCAAAAAGGCCACGGAAGAGCTGGCTGCCACATATAAAAATAGTCTTGGCAATTTCAAAAAATATGTCGAAGAAAAAGTCAATCATGTGGAGGATTTTTCATCTTCAGCCAAAAGATCCGCAAGAAGGCCAAATAGCAAAAATAAATTTTCCGATCTTCGATAAAATAACCGCGTCTTTTAGAAAAAAATAAAAGTCATGATGATGTATAAAACCAGTAGAATGGGGATGGAATATTTAAACATATAGCCGAAGAAGCTGGGCATTTTTACGCCTGCTTCTTCAGCGATGGACTTGACCATAAAATTCGGCGCATTGCCGATATAAGTATTCGCACCCATGAAAACAGCTCCGATGGAGATAGCCGTCAGAAATGGAATCTGTTCCACGATTAATCTGGCAACAGCCGGCGCTTCCATCATGCCGGGATAGAACTTGCCCAGTAGGCTGTTGAAAAAAGTAAGGTAAGTTGGCGCGTTGTCCAGGAAGCTGGACAGGATGCCGACAGCCCAGAAATAATGAGCGGGCGAATCGGTCCATTGAATAAGCCACGCGAAAGCGCCTTTTTCTCCGGCTTTCAAAATATCCAATACGGGGATAATGGTGATAAAGATTCCGGCAAAAAGATAGGCCACTTCCATGATGGGCGCCCAGCCAAATTCGTTTTTGTGATATATTTCTTTCTTTGTAAAGAAAAGAGACCCTGCCGCCATCAAAATAAGGAAAACGTCCCGGATTAGACTTTCTACAGGTTGATGAATTTCCCCAATGCTTATGCTTCCCAATCTGACGTTACCACTGAATAAAACAGCAGCAATAATACCGGCCAGAAGAATAAAATTATGATATCCTTCAATTCTCACCGGCTCGGATTCATCATCGTGAACAGCAGTGAGGATTTCTTTTTTATAATAATAGGAATCCATGATGTAATATAAAATAAGCAGGGAAATACCGGCAAACGCCATTTCCGGAAAAAGATGCAATGTCCAGAAGAAAGGAACACCGTGTAGAAATCCCAGAAACAAAGGAGGATCTCCCAGCGGTGTTAACGAGCCACCGATATTACTCACGAGAAAAATAAAAAACACAACCGTGTGTGTTTTGTAGATCCGCCATGCATTGGAGCGCAGCATCGGACGTATCATAAGCATGGAGGCTCCCGTGGTTCCGATTAAAGAGGCGATGAACGTGCCGATGATTAAAATAATCGTGTTGACTCCGGGTGAACCTTTCAATGTCCCCGTGATGTGAATTCCTCCCGACACAGTGAACAGCGCCCAAAGCAGTAATATAAAAGGAATGTAATCAAGAATCATAATGTGCGCTATTTCGTACAATGCGGTTGCGCGGAAAAAATACAAAAAGGGCACGGCAAAGACCATGGCCCAAAACGCTGAGACTTTCGGAAAATGATGATGCCAGAAACGGGGGAAAACAAGAGGGATCAACGCGATGGAAAGCAGGATACCCGCAAATGGAAGAACAGACCAAACAGGCAGCATGGATCCCAGGCCTATTGAAGGATCTGCGGCCAGACATGAAAAAGGCATTAAGAGCAATGACAGGATGATATAAAAAATATGACAATATTTTTTCATGGGTTAAAAAAATGCAAAGGAAGTTATTGTTCTGGAATGACCAAAACAGGCAATAAAACATTGTCGATAAGTTTAACATCGGTACTGTCAAATAAAGACGCATAGAGCCGTCCGCGGTGTTTATGTCCGATGATGATCATATCGATATGGTTTGCTTGCGTGTATTTAACAATTTCTTCTACGGTGTCTCCTTTTGATACGGCATACGTAATATTCGCAATTTCTAATAACGATGCAGCAACAACTTCTTTAACTTTCAGGGCAACGGCATCCTCATGGTCGGCCGGATGACGGTAGCCGGCTTCAATGTCATTGACGTATAATATATGAACGCGACAATTAAATAATTGTGCAAATTCCAAGGCGGTTTTTATAGAAGAAATTTTTTCTGAATCCAGATCGATGGGATATAGAATATTTTTAAATTCCAGCATATATACCTCTCCCTAATGGTTCACGATTAATATAATCAACAGAGTATGTCAATATTTTATGATGAATCGATTTGCTTCTTAGCATTGATCTCATCCCCCTCTGCTGCGCTCAGTGGCAATTTCCAATCCCGATGCGTTTCACTTTCGAAATTGGAATTTCACTACGACCAATGCTTCAATCTTAGCTTCGCTCGATTTTAGCAAGCCTCACTAAGTTTCTGAAGCTTGGGTCTCATTAAAAAGCCTCCGTTTCCGAGGAGACCGGAAACGGAGGCTTGAGCTTTGTGTAAATCAGTAACTGTCTTTTATTCGCCCTTGAAGTTCGCTTCTCTCTTTTCGAAAAAAGCGCCTATGCCTTCCTGTGCGTCCTTGGAGTTGAAGAGCTTCCCAAGCTCTTCCCTCTCGATCTTCAGGTGCTGTTCGGGTGAAATATTCTGGCTGATGTTGCACAGCTTGGTGATCGCCGCGACGGAGAGCGGTGCTCTCTTTGTAATCTTGTTCGCCAGTTCGAGTGCGGTATCCAGAACGTTCCCTTCGGTGATGTGGTCTACCAGGCCGATGGCAAGAGCCTCATCCGCCTCGCACTGTTTGCCCAGGTACATCATTTCCAGAGCTCTCGATTTGCCGACAAGCCGGGGCAGGCGCAGGCTTCCGCCGTAACCGGGCATGATTCCCAGGTTTGTCTCGGTCAGGCCCATGCGTGCGCCCTTTTTCATGAACCGTATATGGCAGGCCATGGCCAGTTCGCACCCACCGCCCAACGCGTGCCCGTTGATTGCCGCGATGACCGGTTTCGGGAAATACTCGACTTTGTTCCAGACATCCTGACCGCGTTTTAAAAAGTCAACGGCGCTGAAATCACCGAACCCACTCGCCAGGTCGGCGCCCGCGCTGAAGGCCTTCTCGCCTGAGCCGGTTATGATGACGCACCGGATTTCCTTATCGGCTTCGACGGCGTCGAGATGCTTCCGCATGGCTTCGAAAACCTCACCGCTCAGCTGGTTCATCTTTGGCTTGTCAATCGATAATATGGCCACTCTGTCTCTTATTTCTTTTGTTACTGCTTCACCCATGATAGTCCTCCTTGTGTAGTTTTGGTTGGTTCCTCTTAGCCGGTAAGCCGGGGAACCCGGTAATCAATTATCTTCCGATCATTTTGAACGAGCCGTTGTTGATTTCGATCTCGAACTTCAGGAAATCGAAACTTTCCCTGATTTTTATAACGCTGGCCTGGCTGCAGACTTAGTTGATCCCGTGGTTCATTGCGTCTGATCAGAGAAAAGCGATTTTCTCTATGTCATTGATGTTGATTACAACGGGGTGGAGTATAAGAGACAGGTTGTTGTGTGTCAAGGGGATTTTGGCCGGATTTTGACCCGTGATTTTGCTTGAAGGGGAAACAAAAAAGTGATTACATTATTTCACCAAACAAAGAAACAGGAGGATAAAGATGGCTTACAATAATATTACCGTTGAAACAAAGGATTTTGTAACGGTCGTCACACTAAATCGTCCGCCTATGAACTCGGTAAATCTTGGCATACGCGAAGAATTGGATCAATTAGTTACTGAAGTACAAACCAGCAAGGATACGCGGGTGGTTATCTTGACCGGTTCCGGAGAAAGGGCTTTCTGCGCGGGAATGGATGTTTCCGACGTCGCGAACATTGACAAGGGACCCAACGGCATTGACGTTTGCAATAAAGTCGAACGCTCCCTGAAAACCTTTATCGCCGCAATCAACGGCCACGCTCTTGGCGGCGGATGTGAACTGGCCATGGCCTGTCATGTTCGTTTCATGACAGACAGTCCCAAAGCCCAGATCGGCTGTCCGGAACTGAATCTGGGACTGACGCCCGGTTGGGGCGGCATACAGAGAATGCCCAGAATCATCGGCAAATCCAAAGCCCTGGATTTCATTTTCTTCAGTAAGAAAGTGAGCGGTCCCGAAGCTCTGGCGCTCGGTCTTGTCGATAAGGTTTGCCCGGCCGCCGATCTCATGAAAGAAGCCATGGACTATGCGATTGCTCTTTCCAAGAGACCTCCCATTGCGGTAAGCGCGGTGTTAGCAGGAATGACAGTCGGTTTGGAAAAGGGCATTGATGCAGGCCTGGAAACCGACAAAAAATGGACGGAAAAACTCAAGACCAGCAAGGATACCGTGGAAGGCATGACCGCTTTCTTCGAAAAACGCGAACCGAAATTCACGGGCGAATAAAATCTATTACCGTTTTCAGTTGAGCCAAGTCTTTTTGACTTCGCTCAACTGAAAAGTATGGTTAACGGATAATAAGAGGTCGAGTCCAAAAGACCCAACTTGAGTTGGGGCAGGCTGTGCCAACAAAAATAGCGCCCAGCATTTACCGGGGTTCCCTTTGATTTAGAATCGATATTAAAGCATAAACATGGCCAGCGTTTCAGCTATACACGCCGGTTTTTCCTGTCCCTCGATTTCAATCGTGTGCGTTGTCGTGACGAGCAGGCGCCCGCCGTCTTTTTCCTCAACACCGGAAATGATCATTTTGGAGCGAACCCGGGAGCCCACCGGCACGGGAGCAATAAAACGCACCTTGTTCAGTCCGTAATTGAGAACCATTTTCATGCCTTCCGGCAGATATTTTCCTGAACTGCTGAAAAGCGGCGTCAGGGAAAGAATTAAAAATCCGTGAGCGATGGTTCCGCCGAAAGGCCCTTCCTTGGCTTGCTCCACATCCACATGTATCCATTGATGATCGTCCGTGGCGTCGGCAAACAAATTGACTTTGACCTGATCAATCAGAATCCAGTCGCTTATACCGTTGTCCTGACCGATCATTGTCTTTAATTTTTCTACAGGTACCATTTCAAACATTTTTCATTCTCCTTTTTACTGACTGAAGATAATATTTTATGCAGATTCGCTTTCCACGAAACTCTTCTTGCGTAATTTTAACGGTTTCATCTGTTTCTTGCGCATGCGCAGATTGAGCATTTCCACGCCCACGGAAAACGCCATGGCAAAGTATATATATCCTTTGGGAACGTGGACATCAAATCCTTCAGCTACCAGGGTCACTCCTACCAGAAGCAGGAAGGATAAAGCGAGAATTTTGATGGTCGGGTGGGCGTCCACAAATTTGCTGATGGGTTTGGCGGCAACCAGCATGACGCCCACGGCGCAAACAATGGCGATGGCCATGATGGAAATTTCCCGGGCCAGACCAATCGCCGTGATCACGGAATCCAGAGAAAAGATGATATCCAGCAGGGCAATCTGAATCAGGACGGCCACGACACTGGATGAAATCAGTTTGGGAACCTCCCCCTGAGCGCCCTCCAGGCTGCTGTGAATTTCATGAGTGGATTTGGCCAGCAGAAAAAGTCCCCCGCCTATGAGAATTATATCGCGTCCGGAAATTTCCTGACCGAATATGGTAAACCAGGGCGCGGTCAGTTTGA